>DASRUX010000298.1:0-3813 GCA_035655235.1 Rhodocyclaceae bacterium
AGCTTCGGCTGCCTGGCCTCGGTCACTGCCGCCCTCGCCCGCCCCGGCCGCATCCGGGGCGCCCTGCTGGTGGCGCCGGCCGACCCGGACCGTTTCCGCATCGCCCATGCCCTGCTGGAGGAAAAGCTGGATTTCCCCAGCCTGGTGGTAGCCAGCGAAAACGATCCCTGGGTGGGCATCGGCACCGCCCGGCGCTGGGCGGGGGAATGGGGAGCCGATTTCGTCAGCATCGGCCGGGCCGGGCACATCAATGTGGATTCCGGCTACGGCCCCTGGCCCCAGGGCCTCGACTTCTTCGAGGCTTTGCGACGGCGGGTTGAGGCCGGCGGCTGACATATTTCCTTACAAACTCCCCGCCGGCTTTACACTTTCCAGGGGGATTTCCGGGGCCGTCCGTGAGGTAATACAGCCATCGGAACAGGAGGTGCCCCATGGAAAGCAAACTGGTGGAAATGCTGCTCTACGCCGCTGCCATCGCCGTGGCCCCGAACGTCTTCGTGGCGCTGTGGGAGTCCCTGCGCCGCCACCTCACGCCGCTGCGCCTGAGGTAAGGTCTCTTTCTTCATCGCTGCTTGCAGCCGCTTCCGGCCCACCGGCCTTGGCCATGGGCAGCTCGATGAAGAAGGTCGCCCCTTGGCCGGGCTCGCTCTTGGCCCACACCCTGCCCCCCATGCGCTCCATGGCCTTCTTGACCAGGGCCAGGCCGACCCCACTGCCGGGGAATTCCACATAGGTGTGAAGGCGGCGGAAGATTTCGAAAATCCGGTCGTGATAGGCCATGTCGAAGCCGACCCCGTTGTCCTGCACCGCCAGACGGCAGGCGCCATCCACCCGCTGACCGCTGATGGCGATGGTCGGCGGGGTCGACCGGCAGGAATACTTGAGGGCGTTGCTCACCAGGTTGCGGAGCACCTGGGACAGGGCCAGGGGATTGGCCATGACCGGGATGTCCGGCACCTGGACCATAACCTCCGCCCCGGCATCGGCAAAGTCGGCCTTCTTTTCCTCCAGGATGGCCGCGACGGCATCCTTCAAGCTGACCGGCCGGGTGGTCATTGCGATCTGCTCGATCTGGGAGTGGTCCAGTAGATCCTCCACCAGGGACATCATGCGCTTCGCGTTCATGGTGATGAAATCCAGCATGGCCACGGCATCCCCGGCCAGCTTGTCCCGATGGAGCCGTTCCAGCATGCCGCTGAAGGTGACGATGCGCTGCAGGGGCGCCTTCATGTCGTGGGAAGCGGCGTAGGTAAAGCCCTGCAACTCCCGGTTGGCGACGGCGAGCTGGTTGCGGGTGCGCAGACGCTCGATGCCGAAGGCCAGATTGTTGGTCAGCTTTTCCAGCAGCGCCACCTCCTCCGGCCCGAAAGCCTCCGCCTCGGCGGCATAGATGGTCAGGGCGCCCACCACCGCGCCGTCCACGGCCAGGGGCAAGGCGATACTCGACTGGTATCCCCGCCGGACCGCTGCCTGAAGCCAGGGAGCCATGTTGGGGTTGGTGAGGATGTTCTGGTTGACGTGGGTCTTGCCCGTGCGGATTGCCAGGCCGGTGGGGCCGCGGCCAAGGGCGTTGTCCCCCCAGGAAACCCGGATATTGGACAGGTAATCCTGTTCGGCCCCCGACAGCGCAGCGGGCCGAACCGACTGTTCCGCGTCCGGCTCGGCCAGCCCCACCCAGGCCATGAGGTAGCCGCCCTTTTCCACAATGAGCCGGCAGACCTCAGGCAGCAGCCTGGCCTCCTCGTCGGCATAAAGCAGCGCCATGTTGGACTCGCTCAGGAGTTCCAAGGCCCGGGTCAGCCGCTCCCGAACCTGGCGCATCTGTTTGTGGGAAGTCTGCATGGCGTTGAACTGCTGGGCGAGCTCGGCGATTTCCCGAGGGCCGGAAACGGGCACGGACACATCCACGTTACCGTCGCCGGCGCTCCGGGTCGCCACCATCAAAGTTCCCAGCCAGCTTTCCACCTGGCAGCTGAAGACGAAGGCCAGCACGGAGCTGATCAGCAAGGAGAAGACCACCACCAGGCCGGTCAGGCCAAGGGGGCCATAGAGATTCTGGTAGAGCACCACCTGGGGAATGGCAATGGCCGCCGTCCAGCCCGACAGCTCGGAGCGCTTGAAAGCGGCAAAGGTCGGCACGCCCTCCAGGCTTTGGCTGGCAACCGTTCCCTCGGGATTTTTGGCCACGGCCTCCATGAATTGGGGCAGCGCATCCTTGCCGACCATTTCGCCATGCTTCTGGCTCCGCGCGATGACTTTCCCGGTCGAGTCGCAGATCACCGCCAGCCATTCCCCGGGAAGCCGTAGGGCGGACAGGGAATCCGCCAGCCGCTCGGCCGGAATTCCCATCGCCAGGCTGAAGGCCCTGCCCTTCACCTGCACGGGAATCTGGATGGACACGTAGGGCTTGCCGGTCACTCCGCCGATATAGAGGTCGGAAATGGTCGGGCCGCCGGAGGCGATGGTCCGGCGCAGGACATCGGGAATCGCCGTCATGGGGAGCGCTGTTCCCCAGGGCCGAAGGGTGCTGAGGAACAATTGCCCGTTTTCGTCCGCCAAGACGATGGCCCCGGCCAGTTTGTCGACGGTGATGACCTCCTGGGCCTGCCGATGGAAAGCGCTGAAATTGCCCGACCGAAGGTGGGGGGAGGAGGCCAGCACCTGCAACTGCCCGATCAGGCCCGCCAGGTCCTTGTCGATGGACTGGGCCAGGGCGCGGGTGGAATGCAGGGCGCCTACCTCCAGGTCGTCCCGCCTTTCATCCAGATAAGAGAAGAACAGGACTCCGCAGCCGAACACCCCGGGGAGCATGGCCAGCAGGAACAGCCAACGGACCGTCAAATGGGAAAATGCGCCATTCGAGAGCCTGCGCAGAAAAGACAGTGGGGATGACGGCACGGAATGGCCCGGGCAGAGTGGCGGAGGACATGGCTTTATAGATGAACCGCCGGGCAATTTCAACTGAACGGAATATTCCATCTGCACCGACAGACGCGCCAAGGAGCGGGACCGTCCCATATTTGAGACTCCGCCCTCGCCGGCAGGCCCGGCGCCTATCACATTTGGGAATCCCGCCGGGCGCCTTTTCATAAAACCCCTCTCCGCCTGGGGATTTGCCGGGACGGCGTGTTTTTTGCTTCGTTTTCCCCCATTTCGTGCATACAGCACGCCGCCGTGGGGGATGGGAAGCACGCCCCGCCGATGAACCGTCTGTCGATGCGACCAGCCATGAAATTGCCAACTCGCTTCGGACTCCTCGCCCAACTCCTCACCGGCTTTGCCGCCGGGGGGATCATCGTGGCCAGCCTCCTGGTACTCGGGAACGACATGCTGCAACGCAGCTCTCAACGCCTGGTCACCATGCTGGAGGATCACGTCCGCCCCCTCGCCCGCCTCCACCACTTCCAGTCCCGCCTGGCGGCCATGCGCAACCAGGAGCTGGAGCTCGGCGCCGTCAGCGACGTGTTGGCTGTCCAGGGCCGTGTGGTCAGGATGCGGGGAGAGGTGCAGATTTTCGATATCGAACTGAGGGAATTCGCCGCCCGCCTCGGGCAGCACGCCCCGGCCGACGCCGAACGCCTGGTCCGCCACTGGCAGGACTACAGCGCCCGGCTGACGGAGAAAATGCGCCTGGCCGAGGGGATGAACCTGGCCGCCGCTGCCCGCATTACCCACTCCGGCTCCCGGCTGCCCTTCGATGCCATGCAGAAGATGCTGGGAGACTTGGCGGACCAGACCGAGATCGCCGCCGCTGAAGCCTACCTCCAGACTACCGGCAGCCAGGCGGTGGAACGCCAGCATTTCCTGCTCCTC
>DASRUX010000299.1:0-34604 GCA_035655235.1 Rhodocyclaceae bacterium
GGCGACAAGGAAACCATCACCGCCAAGACCGAAGCCCTGGCCCAGGCAGCCCAGAAGCTGGGCGAAAAGATGTACGCCCAGCAACAGGCCGAAGCCGGTGCCGCCGGCGGCGCCGAAGGCCAAGGTCAACAGCAAGCCAAGAAGGACGAGGGCGACGTGGTCGATGCCGAGTTCACCGAAGTCAAGGACAAGAAGTAAACTAACCCCGCTTCACGGCACCGAGACGCCGGTTTTCCCCGGTAGCCCTCGGTGCCTTTTGTCCATTGACAGGTAGAACATGTCCAAACGCGATTTTTACGAAATCCTCGGCCTCAACCGCGACGCCAGCGAGGACGAGATCAAGAAGGCCTACCGCAAGCTGGCCATGAAACACCATCCGGATCGCAATCCGGACAATCCGGGGGCGGAGGAGAAATTCAAGGAGGCCAAGGAGGCCTACGAAATACTTTCCGACTCCCAGAAGCGGGCAGCCTACGACCAGTTCGGCCACGCCGGCGTCGATCCCCAGGCCGGCATGGGCGGCGGATTCGGCGGTGCCGGCATGGGTGGGTTCGCCGATGCCTTCGGCGGCATCTTCGACGAAATCTTCGGCGGCCACCGGGGCGGTGGCGGCGGCGGACGCTCCAATATCTACCGGGGCGCGGACCTACGCTACAACCTGGAAATCTCCCTGGAACAGGCAGCCCACGGCACCGAAACCAAGATTCGCATCCCCACTATGGAGGTGTGCGAGTCCTGCCACGGCAGCGGCGCCAAGTCCGGCACCCAGCCCAAGACCTGCCCCACCTGTAGCGGCTCCGGCCAGGTGCGCCTACAGCAGGGATTTTTCTCCATCCAGCAGACCTGCCCCAAGTGCCACGGCACAGGGCGCTTCATCCCGGACCCCTGTGGCACCTGTCACGGCGCCGGCCGGGTCAAGCAGCACAAGACCCTGGCGGTGAAGATTCCCGCCGGCGTGGACGAAGGCGATCGCATTCGTCTGGCCGGAGAGGGGGAACATGGGGTCAACGGCGGCCCCCCGGGCGACCTCTATGTTCAGATCCATCTGAAGGCCCATCCGGTCTTCCAGCGGGATCACAACGACCTCCACTGCGAAATGCCCATCTCCTTCACCACCGCGGCCCTGGGCGGCGACATCGAGATTCCGACCCTGGACGGCGTCGCCAAGATCAAGATTCCGGCCGAAACCCAGTCCGGCCGCATCTTCCGGCTGCGTGGCAAGGGCATCAAGGGCGTGCGCAGCCACGCCCACGGCGACCTGCTCTGCCATGTGGTGGTCGAAACCCCGGTGAGCCTCACCGACCGCCAGAAGGAACTGCTGCGGGAACTGGAGGAAATCAGCAAGGACAACGACGCCAAGCACAACCCCCGCGCCAAGTCCTGGATGGACAAGGTCAAGGAGTTTTTTGCCCAGTAAGCTCCGCTACGCCCATCGAGCAGCGCAAGGCGAACCCCAGGGTTCGCCTTGTTACTTTTGGCGTAAGCATAATGTCAGTTTCCGGGGCCATTCTTCGCCTGCTAGAATTGACCATAGTTCCATCAGGAACAGGGGAGGAAAATATAATGACCACATGGAAACAGGTAGCCGCCGCCGGGCTACTGGCACTTTTGAGCTGGACGGCCTCTGCCGACCCCGGCATTACCGACAACGCCATCACCATCGGCATGTCCGCCCCGTTCTCGGGACCGAACGGCGCCTACGGCGAAGACATGAAGGCGGCGATCACCGCCTATTTCGGCCAGGTCAACAAGTCTGGGGGCGTCAACGGCCGCAAGCTCGAACTCGTCGCCCTGGACGACGGCTACGAGACCGACAAGGCCGTCGCCAACACCAAGACCCTGATCGAAGACAAGAAAGTCTTCTCCCTCCTGGCCTTCTACGGCTCCAGCCCGACCACCGAGGCGATGAACACCGTCTTCGGCCCCGCCAAGGTCCCCCTCATCGGGACCATTTCTGGCGCGGGCACCATCCGGCAGGCTCCCTCGGCCAACCCGAACAACCGCTACATGTTCAACGTCCGCGCCAGCTACGCCGACGAAACCGAAGCCATCATCAACCAGCTGGTGGCCCTGGGCCTGAAGAGCATCGCCGTCTTCTACCAGAACGACGGCTTCGGCAAGTCGGGCCTGGAAGGCGTCACTTCCGCCCTCAAGAAGTATGGCCTCGCTCCTTCCGCTGTCGGCACCGTGGAGCGTAACTCCCTGGATGTCACCAAGGCGGTGGAATCGATCTCCAAAGCCACGCCCCAGGCGGTGGTCATGGTCACCCTGTACAAGCCCACGTCGGCATTCGTCCGGGCCATGCGCAAGGCCGGCCAGAACCCGATGTTCATGACCCTCTCCCCGGTTGGCGCCGAGCAGTTGGTCCAGGAACTGGGGTCCGACGCCCGCGGCATCGGCATTTCCCAGGTCATGCCCTACCCGTGGAACGACACTGTCTCCGTGGTCCGGGAATACCAGCGACTCCTCGGCAAGCAGGGCAAGTTTTCCTATTACGGTATCGAGGGTTACATGATGGCCCGGGTGCTGGTGGATGCCCTCAAGAAGCAGGGCAAGGACGTTTCCCGGGAGAAGCTGGTCAGCACCCTGGAAGGCCTCAACCAGGACTTCGGCGGCTACCGCGTCGGTTACACCGCCGACAGCCGGCAAGGTTCCCGGTTCGTGGAACTGACCGTCATCGGCCCCGGAGGCAAGGTCCTCAAATAAGATCGGCCGGACGCCATGAAAAAAGCCCGTCTTCCGACGGGCTTTTTATTTGCCTGACTGCCGAGGTCAGGCGCGCCGCCAGGTCGTTCCCTGGGGGCTGTCTTCCAGGATCACTCCGGCGGCCTTCAACTCATCGCGGATGCGGTCGGATTCGGCGAAGTTCCGGGCCTTCTTGGCAGCAATGCGGTCGGCGATGAGCTGCTCAATGGCCGCTTCGTCCATTCCGCCCGCGGCGGCACCGCCCCGCAGATAGGCAACCGGGTCGCGGCCGAGCAGCCCGAGTACGCCAGCCAGCGTCTTCAACACCCCGGCAAGTTCCGGGCTGCGACTGCGATTCACCTCACCCGCCAACTCGAACAGCACGGCAATGGCGCCCGGGGAATCGAAATCCTCATCCATGGCCGCCAGGAAACGGACGGCGTAGGGATTGCTCCAATCCAGGGCCACCTCGACCGGCGGGACATCCCGCAGGGCGAAGTAGAGGCTGTCCAGGCTGCGCTTGGCGTCGTCCAGATGGGCATCGGAGTAGTTCAAGGGGCTGCGGTAATGAGCCCGCAGGATGAAGAAGCGCACCACCTCGGCATCGTAGGACTTGAGCACTTCCCGGATGGTGAAGAAATTGCCCAGGGACTTGGACATCTTCTCGTTGTCCACCCGCACGAAGCCGTTATGCATCCAGTAGTTGACGAACTTGCAGTCGTGGGCGCCCTCGGACTGTGCGATCTCGTTCTCGTGGTGGGGGAACTGCAGGTCCTGGCCGCCACCGTGAATGTCGAAATGCTTGCCCAGCAGTTGGGAACTCATGGCCGAGCACTCGATATGCCACCCCGGCCGACCCTCGCCCCAGGGAGATTCCCAGGCCGGTTCGCCCGGCTTGGCATGCTTCCAGAGGACGAAGTCCAAGGGGTCCTGCTTGGCGGAATCCACTTCAACCCGTTCGCCAGCCCGCAGGTCATCCAAGGACTTACCGGACAGCTTGCCGTAGCCGTCGAACTTGCGCACGGCGAAATTCACGTCGCCATCTTCGGCCCGGTACGCTAGGCCGTTTTTCTCCAGCTTGCCGATCAAGTCCAGCATCTGGGGCACGTATTCGGTCGCGCGGGGCTCGAAATCGGGGCGCTGCACTCCCAGGGCATCAGCGTCCTCATGCATGAAGGCGATGAAGCGGTCGGTCAGGGCTAGGATGGATTCGCCATTCTCGGCAGCCCGGCGGATGATCTTGTCGTCGATATCCGTGATATTGCGCACATAGGTGACATCGAGGCCGCTGGCCTTCAGCCAGCGATAGACCATATCGAACACCACCATGACCCGGGCGTGGCCGAGGTGGCAGTAGTCATATACGGTCATCCCGCAAACGTACATGCGAACCTTGCCCGGCTCGATGGGCACGAACACCTGCTTTTCCCGGGTAAGGGAGTTGTGTATTTTCAACATGGGGATCGAGTAATGAAAAAGCCCGCCACGCTTTTAAACTTTGGATTGGCTGGGCTTCTTGATAGAATTTGAAGATTGTGAACCTCGGCAAAGTATAGCATAGCGATGACTGCCTCCTTCCCGTTCCTGAGCCGCCTTCCGGCCCGTATCAGTGCCCATCTCCGGCCCCGGGCCAGCCTGCGTGCCCTCGTCTTCGGGCTTGCCGTCAGCGCCGCTCTGCCGGCCCTGGCGGACAACCTCCCCGAGGTCCAGCGCCTGATCAAGCAGGGGCAATATTCCCAGGCCCTGGACAAGGTAGATTCCTACCTGGCCAGCAAGCCCAAGGACGCCCAGGGCCGCTTCCTGAAGGGCCTGATCCTCACCGAAATGGGCAAGCCCAACGACGCCGTCGCCGTCTTCACCAAGCTGACCGAGGATTACCCGGAACTGCCCGAGCCCTACAACAACCTCGCCGTGCTCTATGCCCAGCAGAAGCAGTACGACAAGGCCCGCACGGCGCTGGAAATGGCAATAAGGACTCACCCCTCCTACGCCATCGCCTACGAGAACCTGGGCGATGTCTATGCCAAGCTGGCCAGCCAGGCCTACGACAAGGCCCTCCAGCTCGACAATTCCAACTCCGCCGCCCAGAACAAGCTGTCCCTGATCCGCGACCTAATCAGCACCTCTGCCCGTCCCAATGTGCGGCCCCAGGCCCCGGCCGTCGCCGCCGCGCCCCCCGTCATCCCCGCACCGGTTCAGCCGGCCCAACCGGCGCCGAAGGCCGTTGCAGCGGCCCCGACCGCCACGGTAATCACCACCACCCCGGCCGCCGCCTCTGCTGCTCCCGTGACCCCTGCCAAGCCGGGGGAAGCCAAGGTAGCCGACGCCAAGCCCGCTGCTCCGGCTGCGCCCAAGGCGGATGCCGCTACGGATGATGTAACCAAGGCCCTGGGCGCCTGGGCCGATGCCTGGTCCCGCAAGGACGTGAAGGCCTACCTGGCCCACTACTCTTCCGACTTCCAGCCGCCCAAGGGCATGTCCCGCAAGGCGTGGGAAGCCGAGCGCCATGACCGCATTGCCGGCAAATCCGGCAAGATTTCGGTCAGCTACGACCAACCCCAGATCAGCGTGAACGGAGACAAGGCCACCGCCAAGTTCCGTCAGCACTACAAGGCCGGCAGCCTGGACACCTCCACCAGCAAGGTCCTGGTGTTCGTCCGTTCCGGCGGCAAGTGGCTGATCCAGGAAGAAAACGCCCGCTAATGCTCGGCCGGCAGCTGCTTTTGGCCGCCCTGGCGGCCACTATCGCCACCGGGGCCTACGCCAAGGCCCATAAACCCGGCACCAAGCATCCTAAGCCGGTGGCAGCCAAGCCGGCCAAGAACGCCAAGGCTCGCCCTATAGCCGCAGCCGCCACGGCAGCCCTGGCGGCCGAGGTGGCAAGCAGGCCGGCCATTACCGTTTCCGATTCGGGCCCCGAGCCCCAGTTGGTCAAGATTTTCAAGGAAATCGAGGCCAACCGCCTGGGCAATGCCCTCCAGCTGACGGAAAACCTGCTGCGGCAATATCCCAATTTCCGCCTCGGCAACCTCATCAAGGGTGACCTGCTTCTCGCCCGCACCCAGCCCATCAGCAATTTCGGCGCGATGAATGGCGCCCCCAGCGACAAGGTAGCCGACCTGCGCTCCGAGGCCATCGCCCGCCTCAAGGGTTACCGGGAAAAGCCGCCGGCCAATTACATCCCCCGCTACCTGCTGCAGATGCCGCCGGACCAGCGCTACGCCGTCGTGGTGGATACCCAGCGCTCCCGCCTCTATCTGTACGAAAACGATGTGGCCAACGGCGGCCGCCCCCGCTTCGTGGCGGACTACTACGTGACCCAGGGCAAGCTCGGCGCCGAAAAGGTCGCCCAAGGCGACAAGAAGACGCCCATCGGCGTCTATCACGTCACCTCCAGCCTGCCCCGCCAGAAGCTCGCCGACCTCTACGGTAGCGGCGCCTATCCCCTAAACTATCCCAACGAGTGGGACAAGCGACAGGGACGCAACGGCAACGGCATCTGGCTCCACGGCACGCCGTCCGATACCTTCTCCCGGCCGCCCAGGGCTTCCGACGGGTGCGTGGTGTTGGCCAACCAGGACCTGGACGCCGTCGGCAAGAATCTCCAGGTCGGCTTGACGCCGGTCATCATCAGCAATTCGGTGGAATGGCTGACCCTTGATGACTGGAACAAGGAGCGGACCGAACTCAACAAGACCATCGAAGCCTGGCGGGCCGACTGGGAAAGCCGGGACACCGACCGCTTCCTCAAGCACTACTCCCGGCGCTTCCAGGCCAATGGCCAGGATTTCGACCAGTTCGCCAGCCAGAAGCGGCAGGTGAATGGCGGCAAGGAATGGGTCAAGATCAAGGTCAGCAATGTTTCCGTCTTCCGCAACCCGGGCAAGGAAGAAATGGTCGTCGTCACCTTCGATCAGGACTACCGCAGCAACAACCTCGCCAACGTGATGAAGAAGCGCCAGTACTGGATACGGGAAGACGGCAAGTGGAAGATCATTTACGAAGGAGCAGCATGAAAAGCATGAAGAAACTGCTGGCCATCGCCGCCGGCACTCTGGTCGCGGCAGCCGCCTGGGCCGCCCCCACCGTGGAAATGCAGACATCCATGGGCAAGATCGTCATCGAACTGGCTCCGGACAAGGCTCCCGAGTCCGTGGAGAACTTCCTGAAATACGCCCGGGACGGCTTCTACAACGGCACCATCTTCCACCGGGTGATGCCCGGCTTCATGATCCAGGGCGGCGGCTTCGACGATAAGATGGTCCAGAAGCCCACCCGTGCCCCGATCCGCAATGAAGCCAAGAACGGCCTGAGCAACGTCCGGGGTTCCATCGCCATGGCCCGGACCTCCATGCCTCATTCGGCCACCGCCCAGTTCTTCATCAACCATGCCGACAACCGGAATCTGGACTACCCTTCCTTCGACGGCTGGGGCTACGCCGTCTTCGGCAAGGTCACCCAGGGCATGGACGTGGTGGACAAGATCGCCCAGGTCCCCACCACCGTCTCCGGCATGCACGAGAACGTTCCCCGTACCCCGGTCGTCATTCAGAACGTCAAGATTATTTCAGAAAAGTAAGGATTTCCTATGGTCAAGCTGCAAACCAACCTCGGCACCATCACCCTTGAACTCGACGCCGAGAAGGCCCCCAAGACGGTTGAAAACTTCCTGGCCTACGTGAAGGCCGGCCACTACGACAACACCGTCTTCCACCGGGTCATCAAGAATTTCATGATCCAGGGCGGCGGTTTCGAGCCCGACATGAACCAGAAGCCGACCAATACCCCCATCGAGAACGAAGCCGCCAACGGCCTCAAGAACAAGCGCGGCACCATCGCCATGGCCCGCACCAACGACCCCCACTCCGCCACCGCCCAGTTCTTCATCAACGTGGTGGATAACGACTTCCTGGACTTCAAGGCGCCGAGCGGCAGCGGCTGGGGCTACTGCGTCTTCGGCCAGGTGGTCGAGGGCCTGGATGTGGTGGACAAGATCAAGGCCGTCCGCACCGGCAACAAGGGCTTCCACCAGGACGTCCCCGTTGAAGACGTGGTGATCGAAAAAGCCGAAATCGTTTGATTTTCTTCATCTCCGATCTTCACCTGTCGCCCCGGTCGCCCGGGGCGACTTGTTTGTTCCTGGACTTTCTCGCCGGCCGCGCCCGGGAAGGGGAAGCCCTGTACATCCTGGGCGACCTGTTCGAAACCTGGGTGGGTGACGACGACCGTTCCGATCCCTTCAACGCCGAAGTCGTTTCCGCCCTACGAGCCGCCGGCGATGCCGGCTTGGCCATCTCCGTCCTGCACGGCAACCGGGATTTCCTCCTGGGTGACGAGTTCGCCGCCGCTGCCGGCGTCCGCCTCCTGCCGGACCCCTACGTGCTATCCACGCCGGAATGGCAGTTCGTCCTCTCCCACGGCGATGTGCTCTGCATCGACGACGCTGCCTACATGGCCTTCCGCCGCCAGGTCCGCGACCCGCAATGGCAAGTCGCCTTCCTCGCCAAGCCCCTGGCCGAGCGCCGCGCCATCGCCACCCACATGCGGGAGCAGAGCGAGCAGGGCAAGCAGGAAAAAGCCGCCTACGAGATGGACCTGAACCCGGGCGAAACCGACGACTTCCTGCGCCAGCACGGCTACGCCACCTTCATCCACGGCCATACCCATCGTCCCGCCACCCACGACCACATCGTCGATGGCATCCATGCGGAACGCTGGGTGCTGTCCGACTGGCACGAGGACCGGGGCGAATGCCTGGTGTGGGACGGCGAGGCCCTGCACCGGGAAACCCTGGCCTGAGGCCGGAACCGCCATGGCCACCGCCCTCGAAATCCTCCAGCACACCTTCGGCTACCCGGCCTTCCGGGGCCGCCAGGCCGACATCATTGGCCATGTCGCCAGCGGCGGCGACGCCCTGGTGCTCATGCCCACCGGCGGCGGCAAGAGCCTGTGCTACCAGATTCCGGCGCTCCTGCGCCCCGGCACCGCCATCGTGGTGTCGCCCCTCATCGCCCTGATGCAGGACCAGGTGGATGCCCTCACCCAGCTCGGGGTGAAGGCTGCCTGCCTCAATTCCACCCTGGACTGGTCCGAAATCCAGGCCATCGAGAAGCAGCTCTTCACCGGCGGCCTGGACCTCGTCTATATCGCCCCGGAGCGGCTCCTCACCGACCGCAGCCTCGCCATCCTGGACCGGCTGTACGCCGACGGCCGCATCGCCCTCTTCGCCATCGACGAGGCCCACTGCGTCTCCCAGTGGGGCCACGATTTCCGGCCGGAATACCTGCAGCTCTCGGCGCTGCACGAGCGCTACCCGGAGGTCCCCCGCATCGCCCTGACGGCCACGGCCGACGGCCCGACCCGGGAGGAGATGATCAAGCGCCTGGGCCTTGCCGAAGCCCGGGTCTTCCTATCCAGCTTCGACCGGCCCAACATCCGCTACACGGTGGTCGAGAAGGACAATCCCAAGAAGCAGCTCCTTGGCTTCCTGGCCGGCCGCAAGGGCGAGGCTGGCATTGTCTACTGCCTGTCCCGCAAGAAAGTGGAAGAGACGGCGGAATGGCTGAGCGCCCAGGGCTACCCCGCCCTACCCTACCACGCCGGCCTGCCCGCCGAAGTCCGCGCCGAAAACCAGCGCCGCTTCCTGCGAGAGGAAGGCCTGGTGATGGTCGCCACCATCGCCTTCGGCATGGGCATCGACAAGCCGGATGTGCGCTTCGTCGCCCACCTGGACCTGCCCAAGAGCATTGAGGCCTACTACCAGGAAACCGGCCGCGCCGGCCGGGACGGCGAACCGGCGGAGGCCTGGATGGCCTACGGCATGCAGGACGTGGCCCTCCAGCAGGCCCGCATCGCCGAATCCACAGCCGCCGACGCCCAGAAACGCCTGGAAACCCAGCGCCTGACCGCCCTGCTCGCCTATTGCGAAGCGCCCCGCTGCCGGCGGCAGGTGCTCCTGAACTATTTCGGCGAAGAAACCACCCCCTGCGGCAATTGCGATGTCTGCCTGGAGCCGCCGGAATGCTGGGACGGCACCGTTGCCGCCCAGAAGGCCCTGTCCGCCGTATTCCGAACCGGCATGCGCTTCGGCGTCGCCCATCTGGTGGATGTATTGCGGGGGAAGGCCACCGACAAGGTCAAGCAATGGGGGCACGACCAGCTGCCCACCTTCGCCGTCGGCGCCGACCTGGACGATGGGGCCTGGCGCTCCGTCTTCCGGCAGCTGGCCGCTGCTGGCCTGCTGCAGGTCGATCTGGCGGAACACGGGGCCCTCAAGCTCACCGAGGAAGCTCGCCCCGTACTGCGGGGGGAAAAGGCGGTGGAGCTGCGGCGAACCGTGCGCCGCAAGGCCGGCCCGGCCAAGGCAGCCCGCCCTCCCATCGACCTGGAGCCGGCCGACCAGCCCCTGTTCGAAGCCCTGCGCCGCTGGCGTTCGGATACGGCCCGGGAGCAGGCGGTTCCCGCCTACGTCATCCTCCACGACCGGACCCTCAAGGAACTGGCCGAAGTGCGCCCCCGCAGCTACGGTCACCTATCGACCATCACCGGCCTAGGGGCCGCCAAGATCGAGCGTTACGGCGAGGAATTGCTGGAACTCATCGCCGCCTCCGAATAGCGCCCCACCAACATCTACCGGAGGGTGGGGCAATTGGGTCGCGGGCGAGGACTGTTTGAGGGGGCGTAGCCCCCGAGTTTCGCAGCCCGACGGAGCGAATGCCCCGCCCGACGCGCACAAGAAGCCTTAGCGGTTGCGGCTGCCGCTGCGGTGTTGCTGCTGCCCGCTACGCCCCTGGCCGTTACCGCGCCGGGGAGCGCCATTACTGGAAGGTTTGGCCGGACCCCGCGGCTGCGGCGCCGGACGCGGAGCCGCCACGGCGGAGGGCTCGAAGCCGACCACCACTTCCCGCTCCAGGCTGCGCTTGATGAGCTTTTCAATGTCCTTCAGGTTGCCCCGCTCATCGTGGCAGACCAGGGAAATGGCCTCGCCCTCCTGACCGGCGCGTCCGGTCCGGCCGATGCGGTGAACGTAGTCTTCGGCCACATTGGGCAGCTCGTAATTGACCACGAAGGGCAAGGCGTCGATGTCGAGGCCCCGGGCCGCAATGTCGGTGGCCACCAGGGCGGACAGCTTGCCGGACTTGAATTCGGCCAGAGCCCGGGTGCGGGCGCCCTGGGTCTTGTCCCCATGCAGCGCAGCCGACTTGATGCCGGCCTTGTCCAGACGGCGGGCCAGGGCGTCGGCACCGTGCTTGGTGCGGGCGAACACCAGCACCTGATGCCAACCCCGGGTTTCGAACAGGTGCAGGAGGAGATCCCGTTTCTGTTCCCGGTTGACCTCGATGATGCGCTGGGTGACCGTCTCGGCTGCCGTGTTGCGGGGGGCTACATCCACCGACACGGGCTCCTTCAGGAGCCCCGCAGCCAATTCCCGGATATCCGGCGAGAAGGTGGCGGAGAACAGCAGGTTCTGCCGCTTGGCGGGCAGCAGCGCGATGATCTTGCGGATATCGCGGATGAAACCCATATCCAGCATGCGGTCGGCTTCGTCCAGGACCAGGGTTTCGACGGCGGTGAGGTCCACGGTGCGTTGCTGCACATGGTCCAGCAGGCGGCCGGGCGTTGCCACCAGGATATCGATGCCGCGGCGCAGGCTGGCAATCTGAGGATTGATGCCGACGCCACCGAACATGGCGAGACTCGTCACCGGGAGATGCTTGCCGTAGGTGCGGACGCTTTCTTCCACCTGCATTGCCAGTTCCCGGGTGGGAACCAGGACGAGGACGCGGGGAGCCCGGGAAATCCGTGCCAGGCGGTCATTGGCGCCTTGGGTCAGGCGATGGAGGATGGGCAGGGTAAAGCCTGCCGTCTTGCCGGTGCCCGTCTGGGCGGATGCCATCAAGTCATGGCCGGCCAGAACCGCCGGAATGGCGTTCTGCTGAATGGGGGTGGGAACGGTATAGCCCTGCTCGCCAATGGCGCGCAGAAGCTCGGCCTTCAGGCCGAGAGCGGAAAAACCCATGAAAACTCCGGGAGCGTCGCCTTTGGCCTTGCGTGCGCGGCACGAACCAGTCGAGGTAAAGGCGGGGATCGCGGTCGTCGAGACCGCTGGAAGGCGCCGGGACTGATTATCGGCGCGAAGGGGCGGATAGTATCACGACCACCCTCGGTTGGGTTGGCGCGTCGGGCGGGGTATTTGCTCCGTCGGGCTGCGAAACTCGGGGCTACGCCCCTCAAACAGTCCTCGCCCGCTACGCAAACACGCCGCCCTCCGTTTTGGCTCAGATGGCCGACAGGCCCCGATCGAGATCGGCCTGCAAGTCCTCCACAGATTCAAGACCAACCGCAACGCGCAGCAGGCTCTCCTTGATACCGGCAGCGGCCCGGGCTTCCGGGCTGACGCGGCCATGGGTGGTAGAGGCCGGATGAGTGATGGTGGTCTTGGTATCCCCCAGGTTGGCCGTAATGGACAACAGATGGCATGAATCCACCACCCGCCAAGCTTCGGCCCGCTCGCCCTTGACCTCGAAGGAGACGATGGCGCCCCCCGATTTCTGCTGGCTCATGGCCAACTCGTGCTGGGGATGGGAGACGAGGCCCGGATAGAAGACCCGCGCCACCTTGGGGTGGGCTTCCAGCCACTGGGCCAGGCGCAGGGCGTTGGCGGACTGGGCCTCCATGCGAATCTTGAGAGTTTCCAGTCCCTTCAGGAGCACCCAGGCGTTGAAGGCCGAAAGAGTCGGACCGGCAGTGCGCAGGTACTTGAATACCTCTTCGGTCAGTTTCCGGGGGCCGCAGACGGCGCCGCCCAGGACCCGCCCCTGGCCGTCCAGGAACTTGGTCGCGGAGTGGACCACGAGGTCGGCGCCCAGTTCCAGGGGACGCTGGAGGATGGGAGTGCAGAAGCAGTTGTCCACCGCCACCAGGATATTGCGGCGGTGGGCGATGGCTGACAGCTTGCGGATATCGGCAATCTCGGTCAGCGGATTGGACGGCGTCTCCAGGAAGAAGAGCTTGGTTTCGGGCCGGATGGCCCCTTCCCAGGCTGCAGGATCGGTCTGGGGCACGAAGGTGGTGGTGATACCGGTCCGGGACAGGATGTTGTTGAAGAGCTGGACCGTGGCGCCGAACAACCCACTGGAGGCGACGACATGGTCGCCGGCCTTCAGATGGGAGAGGCACAGGGCCATGATGGCTGCCATGCCGCTGGAGAAGGCGACGCAGTGTTCAGCCCCCTCCAGGGCGGCCAGGCGCTCCTGGAAGACCGTGACTGTAGGGTTGGAGAAGCGGGAATAGACGTTCCCCTCCTCTTCGCCGGAGAAGCGGCGGGCCGCCTGCTCAGCGCTTTCGAAAACGAAGCTGGAGGTTAGGTATAGGGCCTCGCCGTGCTCGTTGAACTGACTGCGTTCCTGGCCGGCGCGAACCGCCAGGGTCTCCGGCCGGTAATTGTGCTCGGCCATCAGTCCTGTCCGCTTTCCGCCAGTTGCAGGGACAATTGCTGGGTCGCCTTGCCGTCGCTGTCTTCCTCGCTCTTGGGCGTGGTCTTGCGGCTGCGCTTGGATTCGGCGGCATCCAGGTAGGCCTCGTCCACGTCGCCGGTAATGTAGCAACCGTCGAAGCAGGAGGCGTCGAAGACAGTGAGGCTGGGGTTCATGGAGGTCACCGATGCCTTCAGAGCTTCGAGATCCTGGTACACCAGCGCATCGGCGCCAATTTCCTGGGCGATGCCCTCGTCGGTGCGGCCGGTGGCGATCAGCTCGGAGCGGGTCGGCATGTCGATACCGTACACGTTGGGGAAACGCACCGGGGGCGCGGCGGAGGCGAAATAGACTTTGATGGCGCCGGCGGCGCGGGCCATTTCGACAATTTCCCGGCTGGTGGTGCCGCGGACGATGGAGTCGTCTACCAGCAGTACCCGCTTACCCCTGAATTCATGGCCGCAGGTGTTGAGCTTCTGGCGCACCGATTTCTTGCGCATGGCCTGGCCCGGCATGATGAAGGTCCGACCGACATAGCGGTTCTTGACGAAGCCTTCCCGGAAGGGGATGCCTAGAGCCTGGGCAAGTTGCATGGCGGCCGGTCGGCTGGAATCGGGGATGGGGATGACCACGTCGATCTGGTCCACCGGGATGTGCTGCTTCACCTTCTCGGCCAGGGATTCGCCCATGGCGAGGCGGGCCTCATAGACCGAGACGCCGTCGATCACGGAGTCCGGACGGGCCAGATAGACGTGCTCGAAGATACAGGGCGCGTACATGGGCTGCTGGGCGCACTGGCGGCTATGGAACTGGTGGTTAAGGTCGATGAAGATGGCTTCGCCCGGCTCCACGTCGCGGATCATCTGGAAGCCCAGGGTGTCCAGGGCCACCGATTCGGAAGACACCAGGTATTCGGTACCTTCTTCAGTCTCGTTCTTGCCGTAGACCAGGGGACGGATGCCGTGGGGGTCCCGGAAGGCCAGCAGGCCGTAGCCGGCGATCAGGGCGACCACCGCATAGGCGCCGCGGCAACGGCGATGGACGCCGGCAACGGCGTCGAAGATGCTGTCCACGTCCAGTTCGTAGCCGTGGGAGCTGTTCTGCAACTCGTGGGCGAGGACGTTGAGGAGGACTTCGGAATCGGAATTGGTGTTGATGTGGCGGCGGTCCAGCCGGAACATCTCGTCCTTCAGCTGTTCGGTATTGGTCAAGTTGCCGTTATGGCCCAGGACGATGCCGAAGGGGGAATTAACGTAGAAGGGCTGGGCCTCGGCGAAGTTGTAAGCCGATCCTGCCGTCGGATAGCGCACATGGCCGATGCCCAGGTTGCCCGGTAGTGCCCGCATGTTGCGTGTCCGGAAAACGTCCCGCACCAGGCCGGGGCCCTTGTGCAGGTGGAAGGTATTGCCCTCGGCCGTGGCGATGCCGGCTGCGTCCTGCCCCCGGTGCTGGAGCACCATGAGGCCGTCGTAGAGGAGCTGGTTCACCGGTGTCGTTGCAACTACGCCCAGAATCCCGCACATAAAATCATCCTACCTATTTGAATCGAATCCGTTTAGCCAAATCCGGCGGCAACCAGGGTTTGGCCGCCAATACCGCTGTTTCCAGGGGCGCCGATGTCGTCGCCTCCTGCCACCACACCTGCTGGGGCGCGGAAGTCATGCCTCCGACGGCTACCAGCACCATAGCAATCAATACTCCCCGGGCCACACCGAACACGATGCCCAACAGCCGGTCCGACACGCCCAGCCCGACGGCCTTGATGAGTCCGCTTGCCGCCATCCGCACCAAAGCCATGATCACCAGCACGCCGATGAAGACCGCCGCAAATCCCGCCAGTGCTCGCAGCCCCTTGTCCCCAATACCGGTGAACAAGGACTGGGCCAAGTCGCCGCCGAATTCCATGGCGGCAAAGAATGCCAATACCCAGGCCGCCAGGGCGATCAACTCGCCGACGACGCCCCGCCAAAGTCCCAACAGCAACGAAGCGACGAGGATGCCGATGACGACATAGTCGAATACCGTCATAACCGGATGATCATTGCTTCGCAGCCACCACTCCGGACACGCCGATGCGCTTCATCCTGTCCAGGGCCTTGTCCGCCGCCTCCCGGCTGGGGAAGGGACCGGCCCGTACCCGCGTCTTACGACCTTGGGGAGAATCGAGGGGTTCCGTGTAGGCGCGAATACCGAGCTCACCCAACTTGGACTTGATGGTCTTGACGTTGGATTCGTTGGCGAAGGCGCCGATGAGAATGACGTGTTCCCCGCCCTTGGCTGCCGTCGGGGCGGTTGCCGGCTCGGCGCCCTTGCCAGCCAGGATGGCGGCGGCGCGCTTGGCATCCGCCGGGGATTCCTTGGCCGCGGGCTTTTCCGCCGGCTTGGCGACCGGCTTTTCAGGAGTTTTCTCGGACTTGGGAGCCGGCTTATCCTGGGGCTTATCCTGGGTTTTATCCGTCGCCTTCTCGGGAACCTTGTCCACCAGTTTGGCGGTCGGTTCCGATTTCGCAGCCGGCGCGGGCTTGCCAGCCGCATCGGCCTTGGGCAAGGGAACTGGCGCGGACACCGTTTCGGCCGGCTTCTCGGCCGGTTTCGGCGTTTCAACGGGATCGGCGGGCTTGGCAACCGGCCGGTCCACCGGCGCGGCGGCAAACTTGGGGGCAAAAGGCTTCTCGTCCTGGCCCGGGATGCGGATCTCGACATCCTGCACCACCTGCTTGGGCTCATGATCCATGATCATGGGCAGGGCGACGGCAACCAGGACCACGAAGGCCACGGCCCCCACCAGGCGCCGACGGGCGCGTTTCTTGAGGTGCAACTGGGCGTCTGTGTCTTCCATGGGCTAACGGCTAGATTTGAGCACCTGCAAGGCTCCGGCCACCGTGTAGAACGATCCGAAAACCAGGATTCTATCACTTTCGCCGGCCTTGCCCCGAGCCGCCTGTATCGCGTCGGCCGGGGAATCGAAACAGGCCACTTCCCCGCCCAGGCCATGGGCGGCGATGGTTTCCGCCAGATCGGCAGCGGCGGTGCCCCGAGGACCTCCCAGGGTAGCGGCATACCAGTAATCCACCTTGCCCTTGAGAGCGACCAGGGCGCCTGCGGCATCCTTGTCCGCCAGCATGCCCACCACGGCGTGGGTGCGGTCGAAGAAGCCCATGCTGGAGAGGTTGTCGGCCAGCACCTTGACGGCCTGAGGATTGTGGCCGACATCGAGGACGATGGCCGGCTTGCCGGGAATCACCTGGAAACGACCCGGCAGCTCGGTTTCGATCAGGCCGGGGCGGATGGCCTGCATGGTCACCGGCAGACGGTGGCCGATGGCATCCAGAGCCGCCAGTGCGACGGCGGCGTTGTAAAGCTGGCTCGGCCCCCGCAGGCCCGGATAGGCCAGGGAACGCTTCACCAGCCTGTCACCGGACTTGCACCACCAACGCCATTGCAGGCGGTTCTCGGTGTCCCGCTCGAAGCCGAAATCCCGGCCGATGAGCCGCAGGTCGGCGCCGATGGCGGCGGCGTGATCAAGGAGGGTCTGGGGAGGTGCAGGATCGGCGCAGAAGGCGGGCTTGCCCGGCCGGAAAATACCGGCTTTCTCGAAGCCGATATGCTTCCGGGTCGGCCCCAGCCAGTCGGTGTGGTCCAGGGCCACCGTGGTAACGATGGAAACATCCGGCTCATAGGCATTGACGGCATCCAGCCGGCCACCCAGGCCGACCTCCAGGATAGCCGCCTCCACCCCGGCCTGGGCAAATACCTCCCAGGCGGCCAGGGTGCCGAACTCGAAATAGGTGAGGGCGACGTTGCCGGCAGCTTGGCGAGCCGCCTCCACCCGGGCGAAGGCTGCGCACAGAGCCTCGTCCGAGGCCGGCTGGCCGTTCACCCGCACCCGCTCGTTGTAGGCCATGAGATGGGGCGAGGTATAGCAGCCCACCCGGTAGCCCGCCTTGGCGACGATGTTTTCCAGGTAGGCGCAGGTGGAACCCTTGCCGTTGGTGCCGCCCACGATGATGACCGGGCAATGCTGCTCCTGCCCCAGGGCATCCTTGACCTGCTTGATGCGGTCGAGACCCAGCTCGATGCCGGCCTGCCCCTTGGGGTGCAGGCCTTCGAGGTGGGCCAGCCAGTCTGCGAGAGTTTTCAAGCTGCGGCGGGGAGCTTCTGCAATTGAGCCAGGAGTTTGGCCACCTTGTCCCGCAGTTCGCGGCGATCCACGATCAGGTCGATGGCGCCCTTCTCCATCAGGAATTCAGAGCGCTGGAAGCCTTCCGGCAGGGTTTCCCGTACCGTCTGCTCGATCACCCGGGGACCGGCGAAGCCGATGAGGGCGCCCGGCTCGGCGATGACGATGTCGCCCACGAAGGCGAAGGAGGCGGAAACGCCGCCCATGGTCGGATCGGTGAGGATGGAGATGTAGGGCTGACCGATATCCGCCAGCTTGGCCAGGGCGGCCGTGGTCTTGGCCATCTGCATCAGGGAGAAGAGTCCTTCCTGCATGCGGGCGCCGCCGGAAGCGGAGATGGAAACGAAGGGCTGGTTGTTGTCGATGGCAGCCTGGACGCCCCGGACAAAACGCTCGCCCAGTACGGAGCCCATGGAACCGCCCATGAATTCGAACTCGAAGGCGGCGGCAACTACAGGCATGGTCTTGATGGCGCCCTGCATGACCACCAGGGAGTCGGTTTCGCCGGTGGAGGCATTGGCGTCCATCAGGCGATCCGGATAGCGCTTGCTGTCCTTGAACTTCAGGGTGTCCACCGGCACCACTTCGGCGCCGATTTCGAAGCGTCCTTCCGGGTCGAGCAGCAGATCGAGGCGCTGGCGAGCCCGCAGGCGGTTATGGTGGCCGCACTTGGGGCAAACCTGGAGATTCTTTTCCAGGTCGGTGGCATAAAGCACCGCCTCGCAGGAGGGGCACTTGCTCCACAGGCCTTCAGGAAGGTTGCTGCGGCGCTGGACGCCCTGTTCGCGCTTGATCTTGGGGGGGAGAAGTTTGTTCAGCCAGCTCACGATTTCGCTCCGTCAATGCCGCGGCGGATGTCGGACACCAGCGCCTTCACGTTGGCGCAGGCCGTCTCGGCCGTGGATTTCTCGATTTCCTCAATGATGCGGCTGCCGACCACGACGGCATCGGCGAAGGCCGCGATCCTGGCGGCCGTCGCCGCGTCCCGGATGCCGAAGCCGACGCCCACGGGCAGGCCGGTCTTCTCGCGGATGGCGGGTAGGCGCGCGGCCACCGCATCGGTATTCAGATGCCCCGCGCCGGTGACGCCGGCCAGGGAAACGTAATAGACATAGCCACTGGCCACTTCCGCCACCTGGCCGATGCGGGCCTCGGTGGAGGTGGGCGCCAGCAGGAAGATGGGATCGATGCCGCTGGCCTTCATGGCTCGGCCGAACTCTACCGACTCCTCGGGCGGGTAATCCACCACCAGGACGCCATCCACGCCGGCCTTCTGGGCGGCATCGGCGAAAGCCTGCTGGCCCATGGCTTCGATGGGGTTGGCGTAGCCCATGAGGACTACCGGAGTCTCCGAATTGGTCTGGCGGAAGGCGGCGACCAGTTCCAGAACCTTTTTCAGGCTCATGCCCTTGGCCAGAGCCCGCTCGGAAGCGCGCTGGATGGTCGGACCGTCGGCCATGGGATCGGAGAACGGCACGCCCAGCTCGATGACATCGGCTCCCGCATCCACCAAGGCATGCATCAGGGGCACGGTGAGTGCACCGTCAGGATCGCCGGCAGTGATGAAGGGAATGAGCGCCTTGCGGCCTTGCGCCTCCAGGCGCTTGAAGGTGGCTTGGATACGAGACATTTTTAGAATTGGATACCGGACTTTTCGGCCACGGTATGCATGTCCTTGTCACCCCGGCCGGAGAGGTTGACCAGCAGAATCTTATCCTTGGGTAGAGTCGGGGCCAGCTTGGCCGCGTAGGCAATGGCGTGGCTCGACTCCAGGGCTGGGATGATGCCCTCGTAGCGGCACAGGTTGTGGAAGGCCTGGAGCGCTTCGGCATCGGTGATCGGGACGTACTCCGCCCGGCCGCAGTCCTTCAGGTAGGCATGCTCGGGGCCGACGCCGGGGTAATCCAGGCCGGCGGAGATGGAATGAGTGTCGATGATCTGGCCGTTCTCGTCCTGGAGCAGGTAGGTCCGGTTGCCGTGCAGCACGCCGGGCACGCCCGCGATCAGGGAGGCGGAATGGCGGCCGGTTTCGACCCCCTCCCCCGCCGCTTCGACGCCGATGAGCTTGACGCCATCGACCGGGATGTAGGGATAGAAAATCCCCATGGCGTTGGAGCCGCCGCCCACGCAGGCAATGACCGCATCCGGCTGTCGCCCGGCCATTTCGGGCATCTGGACCTTGCATTCCTCGCCGATGACCGCCTGGAAATCCCGGACCATCATGGGATAGGGGTGCGGACCGGCAACGGTACCAATGATGTAGAAGGTGTTGGCGATGTTGGTGACCCAGTCCCGCATGGCCTCGTTCAAGGCGTCCTTGAGGGTCTTGGAGCCGGACTCCACGGGCACCACCTTGGCCCCCAGAAGCTTCATGCGGTAAACGTTGGCGGCCTGGCGCTTCACGTCCTCGCTGCCCATATAGACCACGCATTCCATGCCATAGCGGGCGGCCACGGTGGCGGTGGCGACGCCGTGCTGGCCGGCGCCGGTTTCGGCAATGACCCGGGGCTTGCCCATGCGGCGGGCCAGCAGCGCTTGGCCGATGCAGTTGTTCACCTTGTGGGCGCCGGTGTGGTTGAGGTCTTCCCGCTTCAGGTAGATCTGGGCGCCGCCCAGCAGCTCGGACCAGCGCTTGGCGTGGTAGATGGGGGATGGACGCCCGACGTAGTGCTTGAGCTCGTACTCGTACTCGGCCATGAAGGCCGGATCGCGGCGGGCCTCGTCATAGGCGGCCTTGAGTTCATCCAGGGCGGCGATCAGGGTCTCGGCCACGAACACGCCGCCATAGGGGCCGAAGTGGCCACGGCTGTCGGGCAGGTCATAATCTTGCATCAGGCATCCTCTGCTTGTTGGTCGGCAGCGCGCACCGCCGCGATAAAAGCGGCAATCTTCGCTGCATCCTTGATTCCCTTGTCGGCCTCAACGCCGCTCGACACATCCACGGCGGGCGGACGCAGGCGGCGCACCGCTTCGCCCACGTTGGCGGCATTGAGGCCACCGGACAGCACCATGGGCCGAGGCATCTGCACCGGGATCATGGACCAGTCGAAGGTCTGACCGCCGCCGCCGAAGCCCTCGACGAAGGCATCCAGCAGGATTCCCCGGGCCGAGCCGAAATCAATCGCATATTGTACCAAATCCATCCCCGGCCTTACCCGCGCCGCCTTGATGTAGGGAATCGGCCAGGATCGGCACTCGGATTCCGGCTCGTCGCCGTGGAACTGCAAAAGACCTACCGGCACCTTGTCCAGTACGGCCTGGATGTCGTCCCGGGAGGCATTGACGAAAAGGGCGACGACGGTGATGAAGGGAGGGATGCGGCGGGCCAGCTCCGCCGCTCGCTCGGGGCTCACGTAGCGCGGGCTCTTGGGATAGAAGACGAAGCCGATGGCGTCGGCGCCGGCGGCGACGGCCGCGTCCACATCGGCTTCCCGGGTCAGTCCGCAGATCTTGATACGGGTTCTCACAACAGGGCTCCTGTCAGGAAATCGTCGCCCGACTGGGGCAGGCCCCAATGGGATTCGTAAATCGGGCCGCCGAAGTAAAGGCCGCTTGGGGAGAAGGTGGGCGCAGCCAGCTTGCGGTTGCGCATTTGCAGCAACTCGCCCATCCAGGCGGCCGGCTTGGCGCCCTTGCCGATATAGACCAGGCTTCCCACCAGATTGCGGACCATGTGGTGCAAAAAAGCGCTTGCCTCGAAATCGAAGACGAAGAAGCTGCCCTCCTGGCGTACTTCCGCTTTCCACAGTGTCTTCACCGGGGATTTCGCCTGGCATTGGGCAGCCCGAAAAGATGAGAAGTCATGCTCCCCCAGCAGCGAGGCAGCCCCCTCCTGCATGGCCTCCAGACTCAGGGGCAGGTGGAACCAACCCACCCTGCCCTGCCACAACCCCGGGCGCTGGGGGCGATTGAGGAGCAGATAGCGGTAGCGCCGCCCCCGGGCGCTGAAGCGAGCGTGGAATTCGTCGGGAACTGGTTGGACCCAGCGGACTGCCACGCCCTCCGGGAGATGGGAATTGACGCCCCGCACCCAGGCTGTGAGCGGCCGCTCCACCGAGGTGTCGAAATGGGCCACCTGATGGATGGCATGGACGCCTGCGTCGGTACGACCGGCGCAGATGGTTGCCACCGACTCACCGGCGATGGCGGACAGCGCTTCTTCCAGGGCGTCCTGGACGGTACCGCCGCCAGCCTGGCTCTGCCAGCCCTTGAAGTCGGTGCCACGATACTCGATTCCCAGTGCGAACCTCATGCCAGCCACACACCCGCTGCCATGACAACCCCGAGCCCGACCAGGGATAGCGTGTCAATCAGCCCCCAAGCCGGCAACTCGATGCGGACCTTATCCAGACCCGCTTCGCCGTGGCCGGACTCGTCCAGCAGATGGCGCCAACTGCCCTTGGGCGGAGCCTTCTCCACATAATCGAAGACCAGTGCCAGACGGACCACGATACGGTCGGCGTCAATGCGGATGCGGCGCAACGGCTGAACAAGGGACCACAGCCCCGCCATCAGCCGCTCCTTGGGCAGGGACTCGAACAGCCACCCCAAGCTGCCCAACATGACCATCAGGCGCACTGCATGGATGGTGGCCTCGTAGATTCCGGCCTCGGTGGGCGCCCACGGAAGATCACGCCAGACGTCCCCCGGCGTACCGTAGGCAAGGATGAGCCACAGGGTCAGCAACAGGAAGCGGGCGCGACGCACGAGAACCCACCAACGGCGCCGCACTCCCTGCCCACTCAAGCCCAGCACCAAGGCAAACACTCCCAGGGCCGCCCAATCCAGATACTGGAGGGCAACGATGGCGATGAGCCAGAACAGCAGGCGGGCAGCAGGATGGGACATGGGGCTCCAAAAAAACACATAGCCCCGCGCGGGGGCTATGTTTCTTCCACGAGGGAGGGATTTTACGCTTCGAGACGCTCAAGGATACCCTTGGCTTGCTCCACCAGATCCTCGGTACCCTCGCCCAGGACCTCCTGGAGAAGCTCGCGCGCCCCTTCCAGATCGCCCATTTCCTCGTAGGCCTTGGCCAGATCGAGCTTGGTATTGACCTCTTCCCAATGGGGATCCTTCGGGGCTTCCATGGCGAACATCGGCTCCTCGGCGGAAACTTCCGCTTCCGCCGCCACGGCCGGCTCGGTCAATTGGACCTCGGTTGCCTCGATCGGCAACTCTCCGCCCAGATCGAGGCTGATGGCGCCAATGTCGAAAGACGGCGCCTCGGCAGTCTCGCCCTGTTGGCTCGAACCCGGCAGCTGGATATCGAAATCCACAGACTGGGCGAGCTCCGGAGCGGATGCCCCCGCAGCGACTTCGGCAGGGGCCGAGAGGTCAATGGCGGGTTCGGCAGCGGGCGAACCGATGTCGAAGTCGAAATCGAGCATGTTCTCGGTCACAGCCACTTCAGGGGAGGCGGTAGCAGCCGGCTCGGGCACCAGGTCGACAACCGTCTCCATCAGCGATGCCGGCATGTCGACAGCCGGAGAGGCAGGAACCTCGGGAATCGCCTCAACAACGGGAGCAGAAACCGGTTCCGCGGCAGGCAGGCCGATATCCAGGTCGAAATCAAGGCCGTGGGCTTCCGGTGCTGTCGCAACCTCGGCAACTTCAATCGCCGCAGGCTGGGAAGCGGGTGCCTCAACCGGGGCAGCCAAACCCAGATCGAAATCGAGGGCACTGACCTCCGGAGCCTGGACCTCGGCAACGGGCGCCGGGGCCTCGGCTACCGGAGCAGACTCAGGCGCAGTGAGGCCGAGGTCGAAGTCGAGACTCATCAACTCAGACTCGGGCTTCGGTTCCTCTGCCGGAACCAGCGCCTTGATTCCACCGGCATGGGTCGACAGATTCAAATCCAGGGAAGGCGCAGGCTCGGCCTCGACGGGCGTAGCCTCCGGCTGGGATAGGCCCGCGGTGGTTTTGGCGGCTTCCTCGGGAGAAATCACCAGGGTGGCGTCGGCATCGAAGGATTCGGCCTTCGGCGCCGCAGCGGCCTTGCTGCCGCCGGAATACAGCGGATTGCTGGGATCCAGGCGCACGCCCATGGCTGCGACTTTCTCCCATTCCGGGCCAGTACCAGCGGTCTGGGCGTAAAGTTCGCTCGCCAGGGTTTCGAACTGCTTCAGGCTCTTGCGGCCGGCGTAGATCTCCAGCAGCTTGACGTGAATGGCAGTCCGCTGCGGATCCTTCTGCAGGGCCTCAAGGAGGATTTCCTCAGCCTGGGCATCCCGGCCATAGGCCATATACACATCGGCTTCGGCCACCGGATCCACTTCATCGGTGTCGATGGTGCCCGGACCGGTCTGGCTGAAATCGGTGGTCTGGGGCGTGGTATTGCCCGTATCGACGCTCTGGCCGCCAGTGGCGCGGAAGACCGAATTGGGTCCGATGCTGACGGCACTCGGCGACACCATGGACAGCTCGGCCGCCTTCTGCCGCCGGCGCTTGAACGCCACGTATCCGCCCAGCAGGGCCAGGATGCCGCCCAGACCGCCCACCAAGGGCAGCGGGTTTTCCATGAGATCATCGACCAGGCTAGGCTCGGGCTCAGGTTCCGGCAGGACCACCGGCTTCTTGACGGCGGGCTTCGGCGGCTCGGCCGGCTTCTGCTCTTCTGCAGGTTTCGTGGCTTCGGCGGGCTTGGGTTCCTCGGCAGCCTTCGGCGGCTCCACAGGCTTCGACGCCTCTGCGGCCTTGGGCGGCTCCACGGGCTTCGGCGGCTCCACCGGCTTGGCAGCCTCAACGGGCTTAGGCGGCTCGACGGCCTTGGAAGGTTCCGGCGCCTTGACCGGCTCCGCAGGCTTGACCGGGGCAACCGGCGCCTTCTGCTCTTCCGGTTTTTTGGCGGCAGCCTGCTTTTGCAACTCAGCCAGGCTCTGGTTCTTCATCTCGACCAGCTTCTGCAGGTCGTTGACGTTTTTCTCCAGGTGGGCGAGGCGCTCCTGGGCCTCCTTCAGGGCTTTTTCCTTGGCAACGAGGTTCTCCTCGGCCCTGGCGGAACCGACGGCAGCCGCCTTGGCGGAGGCATCGGTACGGGAAACCTTCACCTGATCCTTGGGTGTTTCACTGGGGGCGGTCTTTTCCTCAACCTTGGCGGTAATCTTGCCGCCGGAGCTTTGGCCGCCGGCCTCATCACGGGCCGGGCCCTGGGCCGCTGCAGCGGCCAGTTTGCGGCGATAGGCGTTCCAATCGGCTGCCTGGGCCAGATAGACCTTCCTGGCCTCAGCCTGGGGAATGGCGGCGACGCTTTCCTTTTCCGGCAGGTTGAGGATGGCGCCCGCCTTCAGGCGGTTGATGTTGTTGCCGATAAAGGCGTCGGCATTGGCACGGTACACGCCTATCAGCATCTGTTCGAGGGAAACCCCCTCATACTGGGTTTCGCTGGCTATCTTGCGCAGGGTTTCACCCTGCTTGACGACATGGGTGCCCGCTGATTCAGGCTTTTTTTCTTCGCTCTCCGCTGCCTTGGGCTTGGCAGCCGGTTTGGCTTCGGGTTTAGGCTCCGCCTTGGCGGTCGTTGCTTCCTTGGCGGCGGGCTTGGCAGCCGCGGCCGGCTCGACATCGCCCCCTCCCTTCACGCCGGCAACCGGCTTGGCCTCGGCGACGGATACCGCCTTACCGGCGGACTTGGCGGCAACCTCGGGAGGGTCAAGCAGGAAAGTATATTCACGAACCAAGCGGCCTGCCGGCCAGTTCATTTCCAGCAGAAAGTCGAGGAAGGGTTCATTGACCGGCTTGGAGGAACTGATGCGGACCACCGACGTACCGTTCGGGCGCTTATCCAGGGTGAAGCGCAAGTCCGACAGGTTCGAGGCGTAGTCGATACCGGCCTGCTTGAAGGCGTCCACCGGGGCCATGCGGACCGTCAAGCCAGCCAGCTCGTCGCGATTGGCGCCGATTTCAACCTCGGCCCGCAACGGCTGACCGAGATTGGAGAGAACAGTGATCTTACCCAGACCGGCGGCCTCAGCCAGCCATGGCGTCATGGATAGACAGGAAGCTACGGCGAGCGCCGCAGCACGCATTCTGAATCGAGAAACCAGTTTTTCGTTCACGCCGCCACCCTGAGCGTCGAATCGGGGGTTTGAAAATAACATCATGTACTTAGCTGTGCAAGCTGAAACGCTTTCGAGATTACAGGGTAAAGCTGGGATGTCACGGCGAATGCAACAAATGACGCCGCGATTCCGCCTAGCCGTTTCATGTAGTTGTCCCACTTCTGCCGCTGTTGATCGTTTTCGGCAAAGTCTCGTTCTACTTGCGCGAGTGTGGAAGTGAAATCAAGGCGGGCGGCTTCGCAGAGTAACAGCAATTTTTCGTTTGTAGGCTTGGTACCGCGTCGAAATTGGCTGATATTTTGGCGGTCCAGGCCGATTGCTATTGCAAGTGCATTGTCGCTTTCCAAGCCCTGGGCAGTTTTTGCCGCTTCTATGACGCGGACGACAGTCTTGCTCTTTTCGATCGTTCTCATATTGACCTCCTAGAAGCACACGCCGTGGACGTTACGCGTGTTATTTGCGCTTGACAATGTTAAGCGCGATTGACAATAATTCGACCGTCATGTCAATTTCGATTGACACCTTAGACCGCTGGCATTTACGGTTGTTCCGGGTAAAGGGTTATCTGTGCAGTTTTTGGTTTCGCGCCGCTTCGTACTTTCGTCGTTCCACGATGTGTCGGGCCATGATTTTTCTAATGGCTTCTACATCGGGAAGTTCGTTGGGATAGAAGATGGCCAAAGGGATTCCCGCTTCGGCCAATGCTGTACGCTTCTTTTCGTCGGATATTTTCTGATCGGCCTTTTCGTGCGTAGGCCCGTTCAGTTCGATAGCGGTCACGATGCTTGTGTCGTTTTTTCGGCAGATCAAGAAATCGATGCTCTTTCGCCCGATTTCGCCCAGTTGCTGAAAGCTTCCCTTTTTGAATCGGTCGATGTGGAAGACCTGGGACATGCTGACCTGCGACAGAACAATCATGTTGGGCAGCGCCTCAACGAGGGTGCAGTAGAGCTGGTGCTCCGACTTGTTCATCAGCCGGAACTTGTCGCGGTATTGGGCTCGCTGGCTTTTCGGCTTTTCGGGTTTCGCGACTTCTTTAGTTTCTTCACTGTCGGGCTTTCCGTCAGGACGGCGTACTACCTCCTTCATTCCTTTCAAGCTCCTGAGACGCTCTGCGCTCCAGAAGTTGCTGTTCGCCGGTTGGTTGTCTGTTGTGGCGGGGTTTGGGTCGTCTCTTTTGGGTTGTCTGGACTCGGATTCGTTCTTGCAGCCGTTTGGCCTGGGTTTGCGGCTTTTCACTTTTTTGGTCGCGAATATCCAGGCAGCGAATCCGAGAAATATCACGATAAAGAAAATTATTGGCACTGGCGGTCTCCGTTGGTCGGTATTGGGCTGGATAACCCAACATCATATCAGCGGTTGGCCGCCTCTTCTTTTTGTAGTACCGCACCGGCGGCTTCCGGTAACTAACCGAAGAGGTGTAACGATGAACCGAGCCTTCAATGCCTCAGCAGCGTCTGCATGGCTACCGAAGCGCTCTCGGTTTGATGCATCGGCGCCTTTTTCCATTTCAGGAGATGTAACGATGTTGAAAGTTGAAGTTTCCTCCAGCGAGGTCCATGAGAAGCGCGGAATCTCCGCCAAGTCCGGCAAGCAGTACTGCATCCGCGAACAGGAAGCCTGGATGTTTGGCTATGACCGCGAAGGCAAGCCTCACCCCCACCCCCAGAAAATCCGCCTGACCCTGGACGACGATCAAGCTCCGTATGCCCCTGGCAACTACGTGATTTGCCCGTCCTCCGTCTATGCGGATCGGTTTGACCAAGTAGCTATCCGCGCCCGCCTTCGTCGCGCTGATCAATCGCTCAAGGCCGCGTAGTCATGGCTGATGCGACCATTCGCGTTGATCTGCTCGAGCAGGAATATCAGCTGGGGCGTTCACGGGGGCGTTTCGCGGGTTTGTTTTATGGGGTCGTGCTTGGCTTCCTAGCCGGCGTCGTCTTCGTGACGGTTGGCTCCGTGTCTCTGCTCCAGGCTGTGGGCGAACAACTGGACGCCTCAATCGCTAAAGCTGTTCGTTGCGAACAAAAGGCGCCATGACCATGGCCGCTCGCATTCCTGCCCACGCCCTCCGCGCCGAGCTTCGCCGTTGCCTGCATCTTGGCTGTCGGCATGCCGTTCGGGATTTCTCCTTCGCCAAGCGGTGCGCTGCCTGACCATGGCAAAACCGGCAATCCTCTCCCCCCTCCTCCCGCTTCGCTTGGAGGGGATTGCCGCCTGTTCCAACTGCTCCGCCTGTATCTCCTTCTACGACCCCCGTTTGCAAACGGACTCCCTGCGCTGTCGGGTCCGTTCGCAAAATGTGGTCGCTTCCGATTGGTGTGCCGACTACGACCCGCCGGATGCCTACGGCTTTCAATCAGCCCACCTCAAGACCATCTACGAGGCCAACACTTGGCAGTCCTGCGCCAAGATCGTTGGCGCGATGAACGACGTTGTGCGCGACAAGGTTTTAGTTCTTTCCCCGGCCGTCGAAACCCTCCGCGCCAAGTCGCATGGGGTGGCACGTTGAAGCTTCGTCCGCCCCATGATCCGTTCGTTGATATCGCTTGCCCCATCGGCCTCGATGTCTTCTGCGACTGGATCACGATCTATCAGGATCACATGCAAGCTGACCTAAAGCCTCTTCATGACGGCTACGTGGTCCGCTTCGAACCGGAAGCGTTCCGCAAGTCAATCGATCTTGAGACCGGCGAAATCCGGCCGATGTTCGACGCCACGAAGGCCGAATACACCGCAGTTCGGAGAATGGAACATGTTGGTTCTTACGACACAAAGATTTCCGTTCGTTGCGATGGGCGGCGGGTGGAGCTTTCAGGAAACGTTGGTCGCTTCGGCCGTCCGGACAACCTTTTCGGCGTCAAAGTCCTGGAAACCATTGAGCGGGCCAACGAAATCCTGGCCGCCCTTGGCCTCCCACCCTTCACCGGCCATGACCGTACGATTGGACACGCCCATTCCCAAGGCTTCCTCAAGTCCCACAACGCGGTCATTACCCGCGTCGATCTGACCGCCAATTTTTCCACCGGTAGCCGCGATGCCGCTTTCCGGGTTCTTCACTGGATGTGCGGTCAAGGCACCTGCCGTAACAGCGGCAAGAATCCCCGCTTCTACGGCAACGGCGTCACTTGGAACGAAGGCTCCAAGCGCTGGTACGCCAAGTTGTATTTCAAGGCCGACGAACTCGGCCAACACGTATCCGATGCAGTCCGGCAGTACTGCGCTGATCGCGGAATCCTCCGCTATGAAGTCTCGCTCAAGGCCCGCGAGCTAGCTGATATGGGTCTCCAGTCGATGGCCGGTTGGTCGCAAGTTGTAGAGGGGCAGAGAATGGAAAATGTTATTTATGGCAAGTTTGCGCAAGTCCTGACGCGTAACCAAGTGACCGTTACGGAAATTCAGGACATTCCTAAGAAACTAGGTTTAATCGCCCGCTCCTACTTGAATGGGGAAAACCCGTATCAGACTCTGGAAGCATCCTTGCGCACCAAACAGCGCTGGCGTTCCCAGCTTCTCAAATACGGCCTGGACATCGCCCAGCCCATCGACGTAACCCGCCTCACGCAGCGCGTTCGCCTGATCGAGCTGCAGCCTGTCGTTGCGCCGAATTGGTACGAACGGACGGCGGCCTGATGGCTCTCTGCACTGTCGTCGTTTCCACCCAATCCGGCCAGTTCCTTGCCCCGGCGTCCGGCGTTGATCCTTCCGCCTGTCCTGGCCCGGTTGTCCTGTCCGCGTCGGAATACACCAACTGGCAAGCGCTTCTGACGGCCTTCGGCTTTGATGCGTCGCTTTTTGGCCTTGCCTTCGGCGGTGGCCTCGTCGTCTTCGTTACGGGCCTTGGTATCGGCCTCGCTGTTTCGCAAGTTCGCAAGCTTCGTATTTGATGTTCCGGGCCTCGCATCCTGAACAGTGCGCGGCTCTCAACCCACCTCCGAGAAAGGAGAACACCCATGTTCAAGAATGTTGTCACTGCTGCCCGTCGTTTGGCGGGTAACACCTACGCTCGCGTCGGTGCAGGCGTTTCCGTCGCTGGTCATGCCCTCGCTCAGACGGCTCCTACGATTCCCGAAGCCGCCAAGGCCGGTGTTGATGCCGCCAAGGCCGATGGCATGACTATCGGTGGCTACGTTGTCGGTGCTGTGGCCGTCCTGGTGGTCATCGGTCTCGCGATTTCGCTGGTTCGGAAGCTTTAATCGTCGGCGTGTTTGGTGCCGCCGATTTTGGTTAGTCGGCGGCATCTTTTATTTCGGGGGCCGAAATAATGTTTTCGCTATTACTCGGGGCTATTTTCGCGTCGATCTTCGTGATTGGCATTCGCATTGGCTCAATATAATGCGGCTCTTTCGCCATTTCTTATTCTTTTTGGCGGGGTTCCTACTCTCTGCCATTTCGCTTTTGTCGTTTGCGGATGTTCAGTTGGCGACGTACTCCGCAAATGCAATTCGTTGTACGGGTCCCGGTACTACTGTTGCTGTTCCCACGACTGCTTCGGGTTGCCCGAATTGGGGGCAAGCGATTCTTGCCAACTCCGGTTCTGACGCATGCAATAACCACTATTTTTTGGTTTCTGCTACCACCGGTAGTGGTGGTGTGTGTAACGTTAGCTATGGTGGTGTCCAGGTCGGCAATACGGTTAGCGGTTCCTTCAGTGGTGCTGGCGTTTGCGCGTCCGGTAGAACTTGGAATGACTCGGCTTCGGGCTGTGTTCCGGTGTGTCCTGGTGGTCAGACCCTGGATGCGCAATGGAACTGCGTCTCGCAATGTACGGGTGGTCATGTTTGGGATGGCTCAGCGTGTTCCTGCCCGCCCGCTACGGTTGAGGAGGGCGGTGTTTGCGTTACCAACTGCCCTGGCGGTTATCACCGTTTTACCCCGGATAATGGGAAGTGCGAAAAAGATTGCGTCGGCTCGCAGGTCCAATCGCCGGATGGAACCTGTAAGTGTGATCCGACGGGCAACAAGCTTTATCAGATCACTGCCAATGCGGCAGGCTCGGTTGGGTGCGATAACGGTTGCACCACCAAGGCGCTCTTGGGCACCGCTTATTGTCCTAGCGTGAATTGGCCGATTGTTTCTTCGGGGTCTGTGGCGCCGGGAACGAATTGTTATGTCTATGGTGCTCGGGATGGTGGTCTTTGCAATCCGAATGGGACCACTGAGGGCCGGGTTAATGTCACCCTCAAGACTCAGGATTCGTTGCCGCCTCCTGATCAGACCGGGACCAATAAGGACGGCTCTGCGCTGGATGTAAAAAATACCGTTGCCAATGCCAAAGACCCGGTGGCATGCGGCGATGCGGGCGGCAATTATGTGGTTGTCGGTGGCGTTTCAAAATGCCTTTCGACGGAAGGCATCAATTCCATGGATGCCGTCAAGAAAATCGATACGAAGGTATCGACGACGACGACGCGTAACGCGGACAACACGTCTTCCGACACCACCGAGAAAACGACCGTTGTCTGTGACCAGGGCGGTCAGTGCACTACCGTCAGGTCGATTTCCACGGTTCATAAGGATGCCACCGGCTCCACGACGGGGGGGTCTTCCACTTCTACGACGACCGACGGCAAGGGTTCCGCTGATCCGTCTGCCGGACAGTGTGCGAAAGAACCGGATTCTCCCCTCTGTCGCAAGGGCAAGATTGCCGACAAGGGCAAGTTCGACTCCCAGCAGCAGGACGCGGATTTGACTGCTGCCAAGGAAGCGCTGACGACGGGTATTGCCCAGGTGCGCTCTGAAGCGTCTTCCTTGTTCTCCACGTTTGGCGCCGGTCCTGGCTCGATGCCGTGTCCTGCGCCTATTACTGTGCTTGGGCAGCCGTTTTCGCTGTGTTTTACCGCCTTCGAATCGCAGCTCAGCGTTATTGGCCTTGCCATCTACTTTTGTGCTGCCGTTGCGACGGTCTTCTTGATACTCAAGAGGTGAGCCGTGTTCGAATATCTTCAACAGATTTCTGATTGGCTTCAAAACGGTATCTACGGATGGTTTTCAGAAGCCGTTGGCTATCTCATTGCCTCGCTGATCACTCTGTGGTTCAAGCTCCAGCTTCAGGTTCTTACGTTCGCTTGGGGGGTCGCGAAATCCATCTTGTCGAACTTGGGTGTGAATACCCTCCTTCAAAATGCCTGGAACGTCCTTCCCGGTGAAGTGCTTGCGGAGATGAAGTTCTTCAAGATACCCGAGTCGATCAATCTGCTTCTGACAGGTGTGGTTACGCGTATGGTCCTCAAGTTCGTTCCGGGGCTGTAATGCCGATCAAAATCCACCATGGGCCGCCGGGCAGCTATAAGACAGCGGGAGCTGTCGCGGATGACTTCCTTCGCGAGGCTCGTGCGGGTCGCGTGATCATCACCAATTGCCGTGGTGTCTCCAGGGAACGCACTCTGGAAGAGTTCCCTGATCTGCCTGCCTCTTTTGATGTCATTCACGTCGATGACAAAACGGAAGAAGGCCGTAAGAAGTGGGCGACCTGGTTCCACTGGGCGCCTCACGGTGCCTTCATCCTCATGGATGAGGTCCAGGATGTTTGGCCGAAGCGTTGGCGAGAGTCTGACCTTCGCGTTCTTGACTATCCGGGTGGGGTTGAACAGGCGACGAAGGACGATCGCCCCAAGGACTGGGAACAGGCCTTCGATAAGCATCGGCATTGGAACTGGGACATGACCCTGACCACGCCGAACTATGCGAAGGTTCGCGACGACATCAAGGGCGTGGCCGACATGGCCTACAAGCATAAGAACCTCGCCCTGGTAGGTTGGACAGGTCGTTATATCGAAGCTGCTCATCTCGCTGATGACACAGGGAAGGCTCAGAGCGATTTTCTCAACGTCCAGAACAAGAAAGTCCCGAAATATGTCTTTAAGCTCTACGACTCCACCCAGACAGGCAAATTCTCTGATACGAAGAATGGCTTTAACTTACTTCTCCATCCGCGGATTCTGCTTCTTCTGGGCGTGGTGGCTATTGCACTCTTTTTTATTCTCCGCAATGGCCGGCCTTCGGTTCTTGGCGGTTCTTCCGTTCCGGTTGCTTCTCACGGTCCTTCGGTGGGTGTGGCCCCGCATCCGTCGTCCAGTCCTGCGGCTGGGTCTGTTCCTGGGCCTCGTCCTTCTCTTGGGGGTGGTAGCTCGAATGGTCAGCTAGTGCCGTTTGATGGCGAGGGCGTTTTCATCGTCATGTCGATGAAAGCCCGTGGTGTTTGGAAATATGCCGTCAGCTATGCCGGAACGACTTTCACTTCCGAACAGCTGCTTGACATGGGCTATACCATCCGGAGTGGCGGTTCCTGTGGTGTGACGCTTTCGCGCAATGGCTGGGAGCGTTTTATCACCTGTGGCGTTTCGAACTCGCCTAATCCGAATGGTCTTGGTGTTGCCGGGGCCATGGCTGGTGGTCGGCCGGCTTCGCCGGTTTCTGCTCCTGTGTTGACGCCAGGGCCTGCGGTTTAGTGGTTATTCATCGTGGCACCGCAGAGGAGCGAAGCCGAGCGGAGCGACGAGGCGGTGCCTTCGTGTTCTTCGGTTCGGTGCCGGGCTGGCAGGCCCGGCGATGTCCTTGACAACATAGACGGCCGTATCTATGCTGGCACCTGGTCGCATAGACGGCCCTATCTATGCCGGCGGCCATAGACGGCGCTGACTATGCTGCAGCATAGATGCCGATGACTATGAGGTCCTTCCATGGGTTACTTCGGAAGTAAGCAAGCGAGCGGGGCATATCAGGCGATTATTGCTGCTATGCCGCCGCACGATGTTTATATTGAGTCTCACCTGGGCGGCGGGGCTGTCATGCGATTTAAGCCGCCTGCTGCACGCTCCATTGGCCTCGATCTGGATCGGGGGGCGCTGGATGCATTCCAGGGCTCTTACCCGGTAGAGCTTCGTTGTGCCGATGCGCGGTCCACTATAGACGAATTCGACTATGCAGGATCCGGAAGAGTGTTGATCTATTCTGATCCACCCTACCTTCACGAAACTAGGACTTCGAACAAGCGCTATCGGTGTGAATACACCACGGAAGACCATATCGAACTGCTTGAGACATTGAAGGGAGTGCCGGCCTTTGTGATCCTGTCGGGCTATCCGTCTAAGCTCTATGACGATCTTCTTCCCGGATGGCGCACCTACGAATTTCAGGTCATGACGCGGGGTGGGGTCCGGACCGAAAAGCTGTGGATGAACTTTGAGCCGGATTCAGCCCATTGGGCCACTTTTGCCGGGAAGGACTTCACCGACCGTCAGAGGATCAAGCGTAAAGCCCAGCGCTGGGCCGAAAATTTCCGCGAATTGCCACCCGGCGAGCGTACTGCCATCCTGGCTGCGCTTCTTGAGGTCGAGCATCGAGCATAGACGATGCTGACTATGGAGGCCTCCATAGTCGGGAATATCTATGGGGCCCCGTTAGGCCAGCAGCGGAATCTGGTGGAAATCATCGCTTTCGAGCACGAGCTGCTGAGGGTGTTTTTCATTGGAGGTTGTCCAACCGGACCAGCAACGGCGGGAGAAGTCCTTCAGGAAGGCCGTTGCAGCCTTCCGGGCATCCACCGCGATCTGCATGACTACCCGCGCCACGGCCGCGAAGTCGAAGGCCATTTGCTTGGCCTCGAATTCGGCGGTCTGCTGGTAGGCGCGGGAGAAGCGGAACATGGTTATTTGCCGCTCTCGTTGAGTGCGGCGCGTCCGGTGTCGGTAATCCGGAATTCGTTGTGTCCCATGTGGTAGCGGCGCTCTATGAGTCCCGCGTCAACCATGGGGGTCCAGGTTCTGTTGGTGATCGATGCAACGCGGGGGTTCATGCTTCCGTTTCTCCGAGGCATGTTGTCCCATTTAGTCCATTGACCGGTCTTGGCCAGCGCGGTCAGCCAGGATAGTCGGGCGGGGCTTAAGGTGATCTGGCCTAGATAGCGTTCCCCTTGGGGTTCTTGGTTCATGGTGGTCTCCGGTTTGCTGCGCCGGCTGAAAGTGCCCTGCGCTTCATTTCCAAAGACCCCCCGAAGGGGGATGCCGCATAGAGAAAGGGGAAAAGGCAAGGGGGGAAGCTTTGTAAAAGTCGGTGCTTTCTCGACTTTTATGAATACCCCCCTTGAGGGCCATCGGCCCGGCCTTTTCATCCGCTCTATGCGACCTCAGCCAGCGCCCGGCAGGGCCGACTTGAGCGGTCAGGGCGATTCATCGCCCTGGACGTGATTTAGTCGGGCGTGGG
>DASRUX010000300.1:0-21642 GCA_035655235.1 Rhodocyclaceae bacterium
GTGGTCGTAGGGCAGGGTTTCCCAGTCGGGCAGCAGCCGTACCCGCAGGCCGGGGGCGAACCAGGGAATCTCCTCCAGGAGGCGCTGGGCGTCGGCGGCGGTGGCGGTGATGACTGCCAGGGGGCGGCCCGGGGTGGCAAGCCGGGCGAGGGCCAGGGCATCGGCCGATCCGGCCAGGGGAGGAAGGTCGATGCGTTGTTCCGGCTTGGGTAGGGCCGGCAGGGACAGCAGGCGGGACAGGTCAGGCAAGATAAACCCGGGGAAATTGCGGGAAGCCCGCAATTATATCGCCTGGAGATGGTCGCCGAACCATTGGGCGACGTGGCTGCCGGGGCTTTCCCCGGGGGCCAGGCTGCGCAGTTCCTTGGGGGCGGAAATGTAGCCGGAGGCCCGTCGGAAGGAGGTCTGGGAGGCCTGGTCGTCGGCGTCCACCAGCATCAGCAGCGGGGCGGCCAGCAGGTGGAGGTTCTCCCGCCCGGCCAGGTCGATCAGTCCGCCGTGGCAGGCTACGGCCCCGACCTGGGCATCCTTCAGGGCGGCGGCCCGGATGGCGGCGGGGGCGGCGTGACCCTCGGCATAGAGCCCCACCGGCAGGCGTTCGGTGTCGCCGTCGTAGCGCAGGAGGTTGAGGAGGTCGGTGAAACGGTGGGCCAGGAGCGGCACGTTGTAGGCTGCATCGGGAAAATGCAGTTCCTGCTCGGTGAGGAGGGGCATGGCCAGGACGGCCAGGTGGTCGGCGGCCAGGGCTGCCGCCAGGGCTTCGTCTTCCGGCAGGGGCTCGACCAGGGCGAGCACCGCCAGCCCCCGGGGGGCCGGCGGAATGGCCAATTGTCCATGAAGGGGACCGTGGAAGGTTTCGAGGAAGATGTCCCGGTTCATCGGCCGAGGCGAACCGGAATGCGGCGAGGGCCGAAGGCCTTGCCGCTGTGGCCCAGCGCATTGCCGAAGCGGCCGGCGATGGCAGTTTGGCAGTGGGGGCAGGTGCCGTCGGGAGCCACGTCGTAGCGCTTGATGTCGTACCAGTCCCGGACGATCAAGGCGGCGTGGCAGGTCGGGCAGTAGGTGGTACCGCCCTCGCTGTCGTGTACGTTGCCGGTATAGACGTAATGGAGCCCCGCGTCCCGGGCGATGCGGCGGGCGAGGGTGAGGGTTTCCGGCGGAGTGGCGGGGATGTCGTCCATCTTCCAGTCCGGGTGGAAGGCGGTGAAGTGGAGCGGTACGTCGGGCCCCAATTCCTTGGCCATCCAGGCGGACAGTTCGCCGATCTCCTTGGGGGAGTCGTTCTGCCCCGGGATGAGGAGAGTGGTGACTTCCAGCCAGCAGTCGGTCTCGTGGTGGATGTAGGCCAGGGTATCGAGGACGGGCTGGAGGTGGCTGACGGTGAGCTTGCGGTAGAAATCCTCGGTGAAGGCCTTCAAATCCACGTTGGCTGCGTCCATGACGGCGTAGAAGTCCTTGCGGGGTTCGGCATGGATATAGCCGGCGGTGACCGCCACGTTCTTGATGCCCTTCTCCCGGCAGGCCAGGGCCGTGTCGATGGCGTACTCGGCGAAGATCACCGGGTCGTTGTAGGTGTAGGCCACCGAATCGGCGCCGCAGCGGGCGGCGGCCTCGGCGATGGCTTCCGGTGCGGCGGCATCCATCAGGCGGTCCATGTCCTTGGACTTGGAAATGTCCCAATTCTGGCAGAACTTGCAGGCCAGGTTGCAGCCGGCGGTACCGAAGGACAGGATGCTGGTGCCCGGATAGAAGTGGTTGAGAGGTTTTTTCTCCACCGGGTCGATGCAGAAGCCGGAGGAGCGCCCGTAGGTGGTGAGCACCATCCGGCCGTCCTCCATCTTGCGCACGAAACAGGCACCCCGCTGGCCTTCGTGGAGCTTGCAGTCCCGGGGGCAGAGGTCGCACTGAATGCGGCCGTCCTCCAGGGCGTGCCACCAGCGGCCGGGGTAGGATGATTCGGGGATGCTCATGGCGATGATTCCTTCCATTTGCGCACTTCGTAGCGCTCCAGTTGCACGTCCGGCCCCCAGTAGTCGGCCGGCAGGCCGGCCTTCCGTTTCAGGTGGGCCATGAATTCGGACGGCTCGGGGAGCTGTTCCCAGACCTGGGGCAGGAAGGTGGAACGCCGGAAGCCGGCGGTAAATACCACGCCGTCTATGCCCGGACGCAACTGCGCCAAGGCATCGGCCTCGTCCTTGAACCGCATGGGCTGGGGAGGGGTGAGCAACGAGACTTCTACGGTGGTTCTCGCCCATTCTTCATCGGTCAGGGGCGGAAAGCGCGGATCGCGGAAAGCCGCGTTGCAAGCGTTCTCCCGGACATCCTCCGCCAGGGAGCGGCGAGGCTCCAGACTGCCGATGCAGCCCCGCAAATTGCCGTCCTGCATCAGAGTGACGAAGGTGGCGCCGGGTTCCTTCAGCTCGGGCACGGTATCCAGGTTGGAGGTGGGGGTCGGCGGCTCGCCCAGGCGCTCGTCGATGGCGTCCCGGGCGAGTTGCAGGAGGGCGGAGCCGAGGTCAGCCATTTTCAGCCTCCTTTTCGTCGTAGAAAGCGAAGGCGGCGTAGCCCACTACCCGGGATTTGTCGCCGGCCGTGTCGCCGGAATTGCAGAGATGGACCATCTCCGGCTCGAGGCCGTGGCGCTTGGCCGCCAGCAGCAGGCCGTTGATGGGGAAGGCGCCGCAGGCCTGGTCCGGGACGATGCGCGGGTCGAGGGCGAGGATGCGCTCGCAGGTGGCCCGGTCGGTCTGGCAGGCGGTGGTGTAGGGCAGGTAGTGGGAGAGGTCGGAGCTGATCACAAACAGGGTTTCCGGGCCGCCCCACAGGCGTTCGAGGACCTGGGCCACCTCGTCGGCGGTGGCGTGGCCCACCGCCAGGGGAACCAGGGAAAAATCGCCGAGGACCGTCTGCAGGAAGGGAAGATGGACCTCCAGGGAATGTTCCCAGGCATGGGCGGAGTCGCTGACGGCAACCTGATTCAGGTCCGATAGGCTGGCGATGGCCTCCCGGTCCAGGGGAATCCGGCCCAGGGGGGTGGAGAAGAACTCGGCGCTGGACGCGGCCAAGCCCCGCACCGGCACCCGGTGGGTAGGCCCCAGGAGAATGACCCGCCGGATGGTGTCCCGCCAGGGGGCTAGGCGGGCGTAGGCGTCAGCGGCGGTGGGGCCGGAATAGATATAGCCGGCGTGGGGGGCGATAACGGCTTTCGGCTGGCGAACGTCCGGCTTGGGATGGGCGTGGGCCAGCAGGGCTTCCACGTCGGCGGCGAGTTCCGCCGGGTCGCCGGAATAGAAAGCCCCGGCTACGGCGGGAAGACGAACAGCAGGATTCATGATGACCTCCTATACGAGGAGCAGGCCGATTCCCATGCCGCCGCCGATGGCGAAAAGCCCCGGCAGCGCCTGGCGGGCCAGGGGACGGCCGCCGATGCTGACCACCAGGCCGATCTTGAAGATCAGGTTGGCCACCAGGGCCAGGGTGACGGCGATCACCGCGTGGGCCTGCTCCACCTTTTCCAGGTTGAACATACGCAGTGTAGACAACACGCTGGCGTCGGCGTCCGTCAGGCCCGAGGCGAGTGCGACGATATACAGGCCCTTGTCGCCGGCCACGCTCTGCAGCCAGGCGGCGGCGAGGAGCACCAGGGCGTAGATGAGGCCGAAGGAGACGGCAGTCTTCAGCTCGGTCGGGTTCTTGACCTCGGGCATGGGCAGGTCGCCGCCTTCGCTCAGGCTCTTCCAGCCGTAGATGGTGAGCACCAGGCCGGGCAGGATGCCGCAGGCGAAAACCACGGCCAGGGGAGCCATCAGGGTAGGGGACAGTACGCTGGATACCAACCACAGGCGCACCATGACCATGAGGTTGGCGATGAGGATGACCGGCGTCGCCAGGCGCAGCAGGTTGGCGTGCTCGGCGGCGTGGCGGGAGAACATCATGGTGGTGGCGGTGCTGGAGGCGAGGCCGCCGAAGATGCCGAGCACGGCGGCGCCGTGGCGGGCGCCGACGATGCGCAGGGCCATGTAGCCGGCCAGGGCCAGGCCGGAAATCAACACCACCATCCACCATACCTGGCGGGGATTGAAGGCGCTGAAGGGGCCGTAGTCCTGGTTGGGGAGGATGGGCAGGATGACGAAGGACAGCACCGCGAACTGCAGGATGGAGTGCATGTCCTTGGGGGTCATACGTTCGGTGATGTTGTGGAGTTGGGCCTTGAAGTAGAGGAGGATGGTGGTGGTGATGGCCAGCATGACCGCCAGGGTGTCGTAGCCGAACCACACGGCGGCGCCCAGGCCGTAGCAGAGGATGGCCGCAATTTCCGAAGTGAAGCCGGGATGGGTTTCGTCCTGGGCGGCGCTGTAGTTGGCGCCGACCATGGCGGCGGTGACGGCCAGCAGGCCGACCACCAGGAACCACGGCGTTCCGGTCTTCTCGCCGAGCAGGGCGAAAAGGCAGCCGAGGATGGCGATCAGGGCGAAGGTCCGCAATCCGGCCGCCGAGTCCTGCAACCGTTCCCGCTCGACGCCGATGAGGAGCCCGATGCCCAGGGAGGTGGCAAACGCCTGGACCGGGCCGGCAAGGTTGGGTTCGAGCAGGGTCATGGCGTGCCTCCCGGGAATTTATCGTGTTTGTAAATTAAAATTACGTCATGCCACGTTATTTCGCAATTGTGCCCGCCGCCGGGAGCGGCTCCCGCTTCGGCGCCGAGAGGCCGAAACAATACCTGACCCTCCTCGGCCGCCCCCTCCTGTTCCACACCCTGGCCGCCCTGTGCGCCTGTCCGGACATCGAGCGGGTGTGGGTGGTGCTCTCGCCGGACGACCAGTACTGGCGCCGTTACGATTGGACCGAACTGGGGCCGAAACTGGAAACCGTCCTGTGCGGCGGTGCCACCCGGGCGGAGAGCGTCGCCAACGGGCTGGCCGCCGCGGCCATGTCGGCGGCCGACGACGACTGGATCCTGGTCCACGACGCGGCCCGGCCCTGTCTGACCCAGGGCATGCTGGCGGCGCTGGTCGAGGAGCTGAGTGGCGATCCCGTCGGCGGCATTCTGGCGGTGCCCGTGGCGGATACCCTCAAGCGGGCCGACGCCGACCAGCGGGTTGCCGCCACCGAGCCCCGGGACGGCCTGTGGCAGGCCCAGACGCCACAAATGTTTCGCTACGGCCTGCTGCGGGATGCTCTAATGCAGTGCCGGGAAGTGACGGACGAAGCCGGGGCGGTGGAAGCCCGGGGCCTCAAGCCGAAGCTGGTGCGCGGTGATACCACCAATCTCAAAGTGACTTTTCCCGCCGATCTCGCCATGGCGGAATGGATATTAAGGGGAAGAAAATGAATTTTCGCGTGGGGCAAGGGTACGATGTCCATCAACTGGTGGAAGGACGCAGTCTGATCCTGGGCGGGGTGGAAATCCCCTACGAGAAGGGCCTCCTCGGCCACTCGGACGCCGACGCGCTGCTCCACGCCATCACCGATGCCCTCCTGGGCGCCGCCGGCCTGGGGGACATCGGGCGCCACTTCCCGGACACCGATCCCCGCTACCAGGGGGCCGACAGCCGGCTGCTCCTGCGCACCACGGTCGCCCTCCTGTCAGGGCATGGTTGGAAGCCCGTCAATGTCGATGCGACCCTCATCGCCCAGCAGCCCCGGCTGGCGTCCCATGTACCCGCCATGATCGAGAATATTTCGGCGGACCTGGGCATCCCCGCCGACTGCATCAACGTCAAGGGCAAGACCAACGAGGGCCTGGGCTACCTGGGCCGCGGAGAAGCCATCGAAGCCCAGGCGGTGGTGCTCATCGCCTATGCGTCCTGACGGGCGTCCGAGCGGGCCGGGACGGCCTGACCAGGCCCGGGTCTTCTTCGCCCTGTGGCCGGATGACCGGGTGCGGGCCGGCTTGCAGCGGGCGGCCACGGACGGCGCCCGGCGCTTCGGCGGGCGGGCCATGCTGCCCGACACCCTGCACCTGACCCTGGCCTTCATCGGCAATGTGGCGGTGGACGAAATCCCCAAATTGGAAGAGGCTGCTGCCGGCGTCCAGGCGCCCGCCTTTTGCTTGACCCTGGACCGTTTGGGATTCTGGGATCACAACCGCATCCTGTGGATGGGCAGCCGCGGCGGCGTAGCCGGGCTCGCCCAATTGGCTTCGGACCTCGGCGGCCGCTTGCAGGCGGCGGGCTACGGGACGGGGATCAAGGCCGGACGGCCTTTCGCGCCCCACGTCACCCTGGTGCGCAACGTCCTGGCCAAGCGCCCCGAATTGCCGGACATGCAGGCCCTGACGTGGGATTGCGACCATTTCGTCCTGGTGCGCTCCCGGCTTTCGTCCCGGGGTGCCGCCTATGAGACTATCGGCCGATGGCCGTTACATTCCTGTTGACCTGTCCCGCCCGCTGGGCGGAGACTTTCCGGGCCACGGCCGGGAGATGCCATGAAGAAGCTTGAGATACTGACATTGGAACAATTGCAGCCGGGGATGCGGGTGGCTGCGCCCTTGCTGGACGAGGGGGGCGCCGTCCTGCTGCCGGCGGGCGTCGAACTTTCGGAAGGGATCATCGCTTCCCTCCAGCGGCGGGAAGTCCGGGAGGTCCGGGTCGAATTCGAGGTGGAGGATGATCCCGCCGCTGTCGAGCGCCGCCGCCAGCTGGTCAAGGAACAACTGGACCGCCGTTTCCGCAGCGCCGGCGAAGGCGCCGAAACGAAAGCGCTCTACGAGGCCATCGCCCACTACTGTCTGGAGTGCCGAGCATGACGCCCCTGTCCAGCGAACAGGTCATCGCCCGCCTGAAACAGCTGCCTTCCCTGCCGTCGGCGGTGTCGGAGGTGCTGGCCAGCTTCGGCAACGAGGATGCGGATGTGGATACCATCGCCCAGCAGATCGCCCGGGACCAGGCCTTGGCCGCCCGGGTGCTGCGGGTCGCCAATTCCTCCTTCTATGGTCTGCAGACCAAGGTGGGGACCATCCATGAGGCGGTGGTCATCCTGGGATTCCGGGCCGTGCGCAGCATGGTGTTGGCGGTGGGGATGAACGGCGCCTTCCGGGTGGAGCAGTGTCCGGGGTTCGATGCGCCGTCGTACCTGAAGCACGGTGTTGGCGTCGCCCTGGCGGCCCGCGCCATGGCGCCCCTGATGCGCCTGAGTCCGGAAATCGCCTTCACCGCCGGGCTGCTCCACGACATCGGGGTCCTGGTCCTGGCCTCCAGCTTCTCCCGGCAATACGCCGAGGCCCTGGCCTACCGCAAGCAGCACGACTGCTTCGTGGTGGAGGCGGAGCGCAGGGTGCTGGGCATCGACCACGCCGAGGTGGGTGGGCTGCTGGCGGAAACCTGGCGTTTCCCCGCTGCCATCCGCGACGCCATCACCTATCACCATTCTCCCGCGGATGCGCCGGCGGATTCCTTCGCCAACCTCATCCATGTGGCCGACGCCACCATCCGGGCCCTGGGACTGTCGGGGGCCGCCAATGAAATGGTCCCGCCCCTCGATCCGATCGCTTGGCGCCGGATCGGCGGCAACTGGGACGCCTATCGCCAAATCCTGCCCGAGATTGAAAGGGACTTCGAGGAAGCCTATCAGACCGTTGCGGTCTGACGGCTAAGCGGCCGGGAAGACGATCCTCGCCGTCAGGCCGCCGCCATCCCGGGGTAGCAACTCCAGGCTGCCGCCATGCAGGCGGGCGATGCGGTCGACGATGGCCAGGCCGAGGCCGGTTCCCGTCGCATCGGTACGGGCGTTTTCCAGGCGGGTGAAGGGCAGCTTCAGGCGTTCGGCCTCTTCGGCGGGAATGCCCGGCCCCCGGTCCTGGACCTCGATGGTGACCATGCCATCGGATTCCCTGGCCTGGAGCTGTACGTCGTCGCCTCCGCCGTATTTGTAGGCGTTGTCGATGAGATTAGTCACTGCCCGGGCCAGGGCCTTGGGGCGGATTTCCACGGTGGGCAGGGGCGGGATGACGAAGCTCAACGCCCGTCCCAGGGCGACCTGCCGGGTGGCGATGTCCTGGAGCAGGTGGGAAAGGTCCGTAGCCTGGGCCGGTTCCCCGCCGTCCCCACGGGCGTAGTCCATGAACTGGGAGATCACCGCTTCCATTTGCTCGATGTCGGCGACGATCCCCTCCCGGGAAGCGGGGTCGGAAACGCTCATCTCCGCTTCCAGCCGCAGGCGGGTGAGGGGGGTGCGCAGGTCGTGGGAAATGCCCGCCAGGACTTCCGCCCGGTCCCGCTCGTGGCGGGCCAGGTCGCTGGCCATGCGGTTGAAGGCGGCGGCCAGGCGCTGCAATTCCTCGGCGCCGGTTTCGGGGAGCGGCTCGGGCATCTGCCCCCGGCCGACGCTGCCCGCCGCCTTGGCCAGGGCCTTCAGGGGGCGGTTGATGCGGGAAACGATATACCAAGCCACGGCGAGGGCGAGGCCCAGGGCCAGCAATCCCCAGGTCAGCCAGTGCCAGGCGAGCTTGCGGACGGCCCGTTCCCGGGGCAGCACCAGCCAGAACTCGTCCTCGTCGTGCTCCTCCAGGCGGAAGCTCACCCAGAAGCCGGGGGTGCCATTGACTTCCATGGCTACCCGGGTCTTGGGGCCGAGTTGGGAGACGATCTCCTGGCGGACCAGGGTGAGGAAGCGGCTGTCCGGCAGCTCCTCCACCTGGTCGTTGTCCTCCGCCGGCAACAGGCGGATGCCTTCCCGGGTGGTGAGTTCGATGAAGAGGTCCAGGCGGCGCTCCGGGGCGGAGGCGATGAGGGCAGCCCGGATCAGGTTCACAGCGCTGGTGGCGAGCTGGGCCGTTTCATGGGCCCGTGGAACGGCGTCGGCGTAGCGGAAAAGGCTGAGCCAGGCGGCGGTGGTCAGGATCACCAGGGCGGCGATGAGGAGGAAGGTCCTCGCCAGCAGGGAGCCCGGGGCCAGTTTGAGTCGTCTCGCTTTGAAGAACGAGACTTCCTCGCCACGAGCTAAAGCGGATCCCGCCGGCTCCTGGTTTCGGCTCTGTCTCGCTGGCGCCAGACGCGTGGTCATTCCCGGGAAGCGCCGTCCGGCACGAAGACGTAGCCGAAGCCCCAGACCGTTTGCAGATAGCGGGGCTGGGAGGGATCGGCTTCGACCAGTTTGCGCAGCCGCGACACCTGCACGTCGATGGCCCGGTCGAAGGGGCCTTGCTCCCGGCCCCGGGCCAGGGTCATAAGCTTGTCCCGGGAGAGGGGCTGGCGGGGGTGCTGGAGCAGCACCTTGAGGACGGCGAATTCGCCGGTGGTGAGCGGCAGGGTCTCGCCTTCCCGCTTGAGGGTGCGGGCGGCGAGGTCCACCTCGATATTGCCGAAGTGGACCACCTCGGCCTCCGCCTCCGGGGCGCCGGGGGGGGTGCTGCCTTGCCGGCGCAAGACCGCATGGACCCGGGCGAGAAGCTCCCGGGGATTGAAGGGTTTCGGCAGGTAGTCGTCCGCGCCCATTTCCAGTCCGACGATCCGGTCGATATCATCGCCCTTGGCGGTGAGCATGACGATGGGGGTATTGTCGCCGGTGCCCCGCAGCCGGCGGCAGATGGCCAAGCCATCTTCCCCGGGCAGCATGAGATCCAGGACGATGAGGTCGAAGTGTTCCCGGCTGCGCAGCCGGTCCATCTGAGCGGCATCGCCGACGGCGCGGACTTCGAAACCCTGCTCGCCCAGGTAGCGGTTGAGGAGGTCCCGAAGGCGGCTGTCGTCGTCGACGACCAGGAGGCGATGTTGTCTATCGTTCATGACGCGGAGAATAAGGGCAAAATAGAACGGATGATGGCGGCAATGGTAACAAGCTTTTGCGGGCTGCCGGCGGGCAACAAATTGTTACAACCGGTCCCGGGCCGGACATGGCCGGCTTACAAACCCCGGGCAGAATAAGAACCGTGAAAGAAAAAGCATGTGGCAGGAGGTCGGGATGAAGATCGGTCGATACGTCGTTGCAGCGCTGTGGATCGGTGCCGGCGCAGTCGTGGGCGTCGCCCGGGCCGACATCCGCCCGTTGCCCGTCCAGGCCACCAGGCAGCCTACACATGAGGAGGTGCCGTTCGCCGTGCCGGATCGGCTTGCCAGGGGCCGCCACGAGCTTCTTGCCCAATGGAACACCTTGCCCCCCGAGCAACGCCAGCAGATGCGCCAGCAGATGCGGGAGCACTGGCAGCAGATGCCTCCCGAGCAGCGCCAGGAGCGCCGGGAGCGCTGGCAGCAGATGCCCTCGGAGGAGCGCCAACGCATCCGGGAGGAAATGCGCGAGCGGGGCGGCGGCTATGGCGATGGCCCCTTCCGGGGCGGTCCGGGCGGCCGCCGCTGATTTCTTGCGGCAGGATGTCGTGTCCTGCCTGACAAACGGCATAGGACCGGGGGGCCGAGGTCCGGTAAAATGCCGGTCATGCGAATTCTCGGCCTCGAAACTTCCACCGATCTCGGTTCCTGCGCCCTCTGGCTGGATGGCGAACTGACCGAGCGCCGCTGCCCCGCCGGGCGCCCCCATTCCGAAACCCTCCTGCCCCTGGTCCGGGACCTGTTGGCCGAGGCCGGGGTGGAGTTTTCCCACCTGGATGCCGTCGCCTTCGGGGCCGGCCCCGGCGCCTTCACCGGCCTGCGGGTGGCCTGCGGCGTGGCCCAGGGGCTGGCGGTGGCTGCCGATATTCCCGTGGTGCCGGTGGGAACACTCGAAGCCCTGGCGGCCGATGCCGACGGGGAGCGCGTCCTGGCCCTCCTGGATGCCCGCATGAACGAGGTCTATTACGCGGCTTTCGAACGTAACGACGATGGACTGAAGCTGCTCGGCGATGTCCGGGTGGCGCCGCCGGCGGAGGTCGTCCTGCCGGAGGGCGACGGCTGGCTGGCCTGCGGCAATGCCCTGGCGGCCTATCCCGTGCTGGCCCAGCGGATTGCCGAGGCCGGCATGGCCGCCAAGCCTGACATCATGCCCACCGCTGCCGCCGTCGTCCGGCTTGCCTTGCCCCGCCTGGAAAAGGGCGAGGCTGTCGATCCGGCCCTGGCTGTGCCCTTCTATGTGCGGGACAAGGTGGCCCAGACCGTCGCCGAGCGCTTGGCGGGGGGCGGCAAGGCATGAACGCGACCCTCCTGCTGCCGGTCGAAATGTTTCCCATGAACTCGAGCGACCTCGACGCGGTGGCGGAATTGGAAAAGAGCGTCCAAGCCTTCCCCTGGTCCAGGGGCAATTTTGCCGATTCCTTGAATGCGGGCCATGGCGTCTGGGTCTGCCGGATCGGCGGCGACCTGATCGGGTTCTGCATTGTCATGGTGGTTCTGGACGAGGCCCATCTGCTCAACGTCGCGGTCGCCAAGCGATACCAGGGCAAGGGCTATGGGGCGCGCCTGATGCAGCACACCATGGCCGAGGCCAAGCTTTACGGGGCATCGAAGCTGCTGCTGGAGGTGCGGCCGTCCAATGACCGGGCGGTGGCGCTTTACCGCCTATTGGGCTTCCGGCAGATCGGCGTTCGCAAGGGATATTACCCGGCGGCGGTTGGCCGGGAGGATGCCCTGGTCTTCGAACGGGAACTTCCATGAATCTGACCCGCGAGCAGATGCTGGCCGAGATGGGCATTTCGCCCATCTGGAAACTGCGCAACCCGGGGCCGGCATCCGCCCAGGATGCGCCGATGGCGCCTGAGACGGTGGATTTGCCCCCGGCCGCCGCCGATGTTCCGGAGTTGCCCGTTTCCGTTCCAACTCCCGGAACCAAGCCGGTTGCGAATCCGGGGCAGGGCTCCCGGGCCGAAGTGGCTACCCGTCTGGACTGGGACGGTCTACGGGAGAGCACCGCCAATTGCCGTGCCTGCGGCCTGTGCGAGCAGCGCAAGCAGGCTGTCCTGGGTGTTGGCGACGTGGAGGCGGATTGGCTGTTCATCGGTGAAGGCCCCGGGGCGGAAGAAGACATCCAGGGCGAACCCTTCGTCGGCCAGGCCGGCAAGCTCCTGGACAACATGCTGGCGGCCATCGACCTCAAGCGGGGCGCCAACGCCTATATCGCCAACGCGGTGAAATGCCGCCCCCCCGGCAACCGGACGCCGTCCGCCGAGGAGATGGCTGCCTGCCGGCCCTACCTGGAGCGTCAGATCGAGCTGATCAAGCCCCGGGTCATCGTCCTTTTGGGGCGGGCGGCGGTGAATACCATCCTCCAGAACGAGCAGTCCCTCGCCGCCCTGCGGGGCAAACGCTTCGACTACCAAGGTATTCCGGTGATCGTGACCTATCACCCGGCCTACCTGCTGCGCAACCTGCCGGAGAAGGCCAAAGCCTGGGAAGATTTGGTTCTTGCCCGCCGCCTGATGCGGGATATGCCAAGGGAAACGGGCTGAAAAACCGCTCCCCGAGCGGTTCTTGATATTTGTCTTGCGCGACCCCGATTCGGTCGCTACAGTGCGCGGCAATTCGCCTGTCAGGATTTGCCGTGAGTATCTCCCCCACTGACCTCGCTTTCCTCAAATCCACAACCGTTCTCGGGCAGTTGCCGGTGGACAGTGGATTCGATGCCCTGGCCGGCGACCAGGAGCAGGTGTCCGACCTGGAACCGGGGGATACCCTCCTAGAGGCCGGGCAGGTGGCGCCGGGGCTGTATGTGGTGGTGCACGGCGCGGTTGAGCTGGTACTTACCGATCCGGCCGGCAACGAGAAGATCATCGAGTTCGTGAAGACCGGCGGTTTTGTGTGCGAGGAGGGGCTATTCTCCCGCAAGGTCCGGTCCTATTCGGTGCGGGCACTGACCCAGGCGGTGGTATTGCGGATACCGGAGGAAACGCTGGAATCCTGGATCGTCCGCTATCCGGAATTCGGCCGCCAACTCCTGGCCTTCATCAATGAGCGCGTCCAGTATTTCTCCCGGGACGTATTCACCCAGCTCACCAAGAACGCCACGGCCCGGCTGGTGTGCTACCTGCTGTGCCACTTCGACCACGCACCCCGTACGCCGGACGGAAGCTATTTCCTGAAGGTGCCGCTGCCCCGGAAGAAGCTGGCTGCCCGCCTGGGGATCACCAGCGAACACCTTTCCCGGGCCTTCCGGGAACTGCGGGAACAGGGCTTGATCATTCCCCAGGACAACGGCTATTTCATTCCGGATGTGCCGAAATTGTCCGCCTACGTTTGCCCCGCCGGCTGCGACTGGTAAGCCGTCCGCCGGGGGCTGACGCTCTCCTCAATGGCAGCAGCTATCGTCCAGGTGCTGGACGTCGTCGTTCTGGCGCTGGTTCATTTCGTGCCGCTGCTTGATGAAGTACATCAGGCCGGCAACGAACAGGCCGAACAGGGTCAGAACCGCGTAAATCGAGCAGTTCAGCCGGATCATGAGGTAATAGAGGCCCGTCATGATCAGGATGGAAAGGTTCTCGTTGAAATTCTGCACGGCGATGGAATGGCCGGCGCCCATCAGGATGTGTCCGCGGTGCTGGAGCAGGGCGTTCATCGGCACCACGAAGAAGCCTGACAATCCCCCGATGAGGATGAGCAGGGGAATGGCCACGCCGATGTGGGTGACGAAGTTCATCACCAGGACGATGAGGCCCATGGCGATGCCCAGGGGAATGACTTTTACCGACTTGCGCAGGCTCACCAGTTTGGCGGCGAAGATGGCCCCGACCGCAACCCCGATGGCCACCACCCCTTGCAGCAGGGATGCCTTGGACAGGTCCAGCTGCAGCGACGCTTCCGCCCATTTGATGACGATGAATTGCAGGGTGGCGCCGGCGCCCCAGAACAGGGTGGTCACCGCCAGGGACACCTGGCCCAGCCGGTCGCGCCAGAGCAAGACCAGACAGTGGTTGAATTCGTGGATGAGGAACCAGGGGTTCTTCTTGAGGGGTTTGTGGTCCACGTCCGTTTCCGGAACGTAGAGGTTGAAGATGGAAGCCACCACGTAAAGCGCGCCGACGATGCTGATGGTCATCTTGCCGGCGGTGTCGACGCCTGTGTCGATGACCGGGAAATCGAAGGACAGCAGGGTGTGGGCAATATCTGGCTTGATCAGGGCGCCGCCGATGACGGTGCCGAGGATGATGGCGCCGACGGTGAGGCCCTCGATCCAGCTGTTGGCCACCACCAGGAGCCGATGGGGCAGGTATTCGGTGAGGATGCCGTACTTGGCCGGAGAATAGGCGGCGGCGCCGAGGCCCACCACGGCGTAGGCCACCAGGGGATGCACGGTGAAGAACATCATGCCGCAGCCGATGATCTTGACCGTGTTGCTGATGAACATGACTCGCCACTTCGGCATGGAGTCGGCGAAGGCGCCCACGAAGGCGGCCAGGGCTACGTAGGAGACGGTGAAGAAGGTCTTCAGCAGGGGTTCGTATTCCGCCGGGGCCTGCATTTCCCGGAGGGCGGAAATGGCGGCGATGAGCAGCGCACTGTCGGCGAGCGCCGAGAAAAACTGCGCTGCCATGATGATGTAGAAGCCGAACGGCACTGGTGTGACTTGTCTCGAATTTAATTATGGGCGAGGTTATACCACGGAATCCCTACCGGGATTAATACAACTCAAAACGCCATCAATCCGCTCAATGGGGGCGAAACTATGCTTGAATAGCGGTCTGAGGGTGATTGGGAGATGAGTGATGGCCGATCGGCGCCTGCAGGTTTTCCATGCAGTGGCGAAGAATCTGAGTTTTACCAAGGCTGCCGATGTCCTGTTCATGACGCAGCCCGCCGTCACTTTCCAGATCAAGCAGCTTGAAGAACAGTTCAATACCCGCCTGTTCGAGCGGGGACATGCCCGCATTTCCCTGACGCCGGCCGGTGAACTGGTTCTCCAGTACGCAGAAAAGATTCTGGCATTGACCGACGAGATGGAAACCCGCCTCTCCGAAATGACCGGCGAGATGCGCGGCCCGCTTCTGGTCGGCGCCAGCACCACCATTGCCGAATTCATGCTGCCCCGGGTGCTGGGGGAGTTCAACGCCCTCTATCCCCAGGTGCGGGCCCGGCTCATCGTCGCCAATTCGGAGACCATCGAGAACCGCATCGCCGAGCACACCCTGGATGTCGGCCTCATCGAGGCTCCCGCCAAGACCGCCGGGCTGGCTTCGGAAATCTGCTGCGACGACGAACTGCTGGCCATCTGCTCGCCGGAATACCCCCTCGCCACCTTTCCCATCGTCAATCCCCAGATGCTGCGGGAGTATGAATTCATCTCCCGGGAACCCGGTTCCGGCACCCGGGAAGTGACCGACGCCTATTTTCGTGCCGCCGGCATCCCGCCGGAAAATCTCAAGACCCTCATGGAGCTGGGCAGCCCGGAAGCCCTGAAAGGTGTGGTCAGCACCGGCCTGGGCTTTGCCATCGTCTCCCGGGCGGTGGTGGAAAAGGAACTCCAGCTGGGCACCCTGGCCGCCATTCCCCTGAAACCGGGATTGAAGCGTAGCCTCTATCTCGTCTACCCCCAGGACCGCTTCCGGTCCCGACTCACCACCACCTTTATCGAATTCGCCAAACAGAAGCTCAAAGAGCTGGCGCTGTAACATGAAGACATCCCGCCCCATCCGCGCCCGGATCAATCCGCAGGCGCTGCGCCGCAATTACCTCCTCGCCAAACGTCATGCCCCATCCGCCAAGGCCTGGGCCGTAGTCAAGGCCGATGCCTACGGCCATGGCCTGTGGCGCGCCCTCTCGGGGCTGCGGGAGGTGGCCGACGGATTCGCCGTGCTGGAAACCGAGACGGCGGTCGCCCTGCGGGAATCCGGCGCCACCCAGCCCATCCTGCTGCTGGAGGGGGTCTTCGAGGCCAGGGACTGGCGGGCAGTGATCGAATATGGTCTGACCCCTGCCGTCCATTGCCCCGAGCACCTGGACCTGGCGCTGGCGTCGGCCAAGGGGCCGGCGGTGCAGCCCATCTACCTGAAGCTCAATACGGGGATGAACCGCCTGGGTTTCACCGCTTCCCAGCTTCCCGCCGCCCTGGAGCGGCTCAGGAGCGCGCCATCCCTACAGGCGACCCTGATGTCCCATTTCGCCGACGCCGATGGCGAGCGGGGCGTGGAATGGCAGTTGGAGCGCTTCAACGCCATGGCTGCCGGCTGGCAGGGCGAAGTCAGCCTCGCCAATTCGGCCTGCGTCTTCCGCCACCGGCAAACCCATCGGGATTGGGTCCGCCCCGGCATCATGCTCTACGGCGCCAGTCCCTTTGCGGACCAGACGGCTGCTGATTTAGGGCTGGAGCCGGTGATGACCCTGGAGAGCCGCATCATTGCCATCCAGGAAATCGCTGCCGGGGAGCGGGTGGGCTATGGCGGCCTGTTTACCGCCTCGGAACCGACCCGGATCGGTATCGTCGCCTGCGGCTATGCGGACGGCTACCCGCGCCATGCGCCGACCGGGACGCCCATTGCCGTCCACGGCAAGCGGACCCGGACCCTGGGGCGGGTGTCCATGGACATGCTGTTCTGCGACTTGACCGGTATTCCCGAAGCCGGCATCGGTTCGCCGGTGACCCTGTGGGGCCGGGGCGTGGCGGGCGAGGTGCCGGCCGACGAGGTGGCCGCTGCCGCCGGCACCATTTCCTACGAGCTGTTCTGCGCCGTGGCGCCGCGGGTGCCGGTGGAGGTCGTGGGAAGCTAGGACCGCCGCTTGCCGAGGACGAAGGCCTCGTCCATGTCCCGCAGGCGGTGGCTCAGGATGCGGGCGATGTTGCGGAAAATCTTGGCGCTGCCCGGCAGATGGTGCCAGCAGGCATTCTCGGAGAGCCGCAGCAGGATGCAGTGCGTGATGGCGACCACCGAGGCGGAGCGGACTTCCTGGTCCACCAGGGACATTTCGCCGAAGCTGTCGCCGGCTTCCAGTCGGGCCAGTTCGGTGGCTCGGCCGGATGAGCCTGATTTGAGTACCGACACCTGGCCGTCGATGATGACGTAGAGGAAGGAGCCGGTGCTGCCTTCCCGGACGATGGATTCGCCGGCCTCGAAGGTGCACTTTTCGGCAGCCTCCAGCAGCGCCATCAATTCCTGCTGGGTCAGGCCGGAGAATATCTCGACCCGTTCCAGCAGCCGGAACATGATGCGCTGCAGGTCGTGAAAGGTGAAATTCTCTTTCATCCAGGTGGTCATGTCGGGGTCGTCGTTGTTGTTTTGAGCTAGTGTATCCTCCAGTCATTATGGCAAAAAGCAAGACTTTATATATCTGTACCGAGTGCGGCGCTTCCAGCCCCAAGTGGCAGGGCCAGTGCCCCGGCTGCGGCGAGTGGAACACTCTGGTGGAGACGGTGGCCGACAAGCCCACCGGCCACCGTTTCGAATCCCTGGCGCCGGTTTCCCAGCTGAAGACCCTGGCGGATATCGAGGCGCGGGAGGCGGAACGCATCCCCACCGGCATTTCCGAATTCGACCGGGCCCTAGGGGGCGGCCTGGTGGCCGGCGGCGTGGTCCTCATCGGCGGCGACCCGGGCATCGGCAAGAGCACGCTGCTCCTCCAGGCCCTGGCGACGCTCTCCGCCTCGCAAAAGGTTCTCTACGTGACTGGCGAGGAGTCGGGGGAGCAGGTGGCCCTGCGGGCCAAGCGCCTGGCCCTGGACACCAAGCGCCTGCAACTCATGGCCGAGATCAACCTGGAGCGCATCCTCGCCACCCTGCAGGCGGAAAAGCCCCTGGTGGCGGTCATCGACTCCATCCAGACCCTGTGGTCGGATCAGCTCTCCAGTGCGCCGGGGTCGGTCGCCCAGGTGCGGGAATGCGCGGCCCAGCTGACGCGCCTCGCCAAGCAGATCGGCATCACCGTGATCCTGGTGGGCCATGTGACCAAGGAAGGCGCTCTGGCGGGGCCGCGGGTGCTGGAACACATCGTGGACACGGTGCTCTATTTCGAGGGAGAAACCCACTCCAGCTTCCGCCTCATCCGGGCCTTCAAGAACCGCTTCGGGGCGGTAAACGAGTTGGGGGTCTTCGCCATGACCGACCGGGGCCTCAAGGGGGTGAATAACCCCTCGGCCCTGTTCCTGTCCCAGCACGGCCAGGAAGTGGCCGGCTCCTGCGTCATGGTGACCCAGGAAGGCACCCGGCCGCTCCTGGTGGAAATCCAGGCCCTGGTGGATACCTCCCACGGCAACCCCCGGCGCCTGACCGTCGGCCTGGAGGCCCAGCGCCTCGCCATGCTGCTCGCGGTGCTCCATCGCCATGCCGGGGTGGTGTGCTTCGACCAGGATGTCTTCGTCAATGCGGTGGGCGGGGTCAAGATCACCGAACCGGCGGCCGACTTGGCGGTCCTTCTGGCTATCGTGTCGTCCCTCAAGAACAAGCCCTTGCCCCAGAAGCTGGTGGTGTTCGGCGAAGTCGGCCTGGCCGGCGAAATCCGCCCGGCGCCCCGGGGCCAGGAGCGCCTGAAAGAAGCCGCCAAGCTCGGTTTCACGTCGGCCCTGATCCCCGAGGCCAACCGGCCCAAACAGGCCATCCCCGGCCTGGAGATCATCGCCGTGCGCCGGGTGGAGGAAGCGGTGGACAGGATGCGCGAGATCTGATGTTCAGCGCGGCAGGGCGGCTCCTGGGCCGCGAATTCCGTTCCGGCGAGTTGCGCCTCCTGTTCCTGGCGCTGGTGGTGGCGGTGGCCGCCACCACGGCGGTGTGTTTCTTCGCCGACCGCATCCGCCAGGGGCTGGAGCGGGAATCCCATCAGCTCCTCGGGGCGGACCTGCTCCTCATCGCCGACCATCCCTGGAAGCCAGAGGTTATCCAGGAGATGGAACGGCGCGGCTTGGCGCGGGCCGAGACGCGGCTGTTCCCGAGCATGGTCCAGGGCAACGGCCAGGCCCAGTTGGCGGACATCAAGGCGGTCAGTTCCGCATACCCGTTGCGCGGCACCCTGCAAACGGCGCCGGGGCCAGGAGTGCCTGGTTCGGCCGCCCGGGGCGGACCCGCCCCCGGCACTGTCTGGCTGGATGAACGCCTGACCACCGCCCTTGCCGCCAAGCCGGGTGATTCCTTGACCTTGGGCAAGGCCACCCTCCGGGTCGCTGCCATGCTCACCCTGGAACCTGACCGGGGCATCAATTTCTTCAGCGTCGCGCCCCGCCTCATGATGAATATCGACGACCTGCCGGCCACCGGCCTGGTGCAGGTGGGCTCCCGGGTTAGCTACCGGCTCCTGGCGGCCGGGGAGCCGGTGGCGGTGGAGGCTTTCCGGGCGTGGGTCGAGCCGCGCCTGGGCCGGGGCGAGCGTATCGAAGACACCCGCAATGCCCGGCCGGAAATCCGCACGGCCCTGGAGCGGGCCCAGCGCTTCCTGGGGCTCGCCACCCTGCTGACCGTGGTTCTGGCCGCCGTGGCCGTGGCCCTGGCGGCCCGCCGCTACATGCAGCGCCATCTGGACGCTTGCGCCGTCATGCGCTGCCTGGGGGCGACCCAGGGGCAACTGGTGCGGCTCCATATTTCCCTTTTCGTGATGTTGGCGTTACTGGCGGCGGGCATCGGTTGCCTGCTGGGCTATGGCGCCCATTTTGTCCTCCACGCTTGGCTGTCCAACCTGCTGGCTACCCCGCTGCCGGCGCCGTCCCTGTGGCCGGTGGGGCAGGGGGGCGCGGTGGCGGCGGTGTTGCTGTTCGGCTTCGCCTTGCCACCCCTGTTCCAGATGCAGCGGGTGCCGACCCTACGGGTTTTGCGCCGGGAACTGGGGCCGCCCCGGCCGGGATTCCTTGGCGGCTATGGTGTGGGATTGGCGCTGCTGGTGGGGCTCATGTACTGGATGGCCGGCGATGTGCGCCTGGGCAGCTATGTGGTGGGTGGCTTCGCTGGCGCCTTGCTGTTCTTTGTCATGGTTGCCCGGGGGGCGGTGCGGACCCTCGGCATGGTTCGGGGCGCCGGCCGCTTCGGGTGGCGTCAGGGACTGGCTAACCTGGAGCGCCACGCCTGGGCCAGCACGGTCCAGATTGCCGCCTTGGCCCTCGGGGTCATGGCCATGCTGCTACTTACCGTCACCCGCACCGAATTGTTGGCCGCCTGGCAGCGGACCACGCCGCCGGACGCGCCCAACCGCTTCATCATCAACATCCAGCCGGAGCAGGTGGAGCCGGTGCATGAACTGCTGGCGGCAGCGGGCGTGAGGGCCGAGCTTTATCCCATGGTGCGGGGGCGACTGGTGCGGATCGGCGGGCGGACGGCGAGCGCCGCCGACTATCCCGAGGACGAGCAGGCGCAGCGCCTGATCGAGCGGGAATTCAACCTCTCCTGGCGGCCCGATCTGCCCAACGGCAACAAGGTGGTGGCCGGGCGCTGGTTCGGGCCGGACGAAACCGGCAAGCCGTCGGCATCTGTGGAAGAAGGCCTGGCCAAGACCCTGGGCATCCGGGTCGGGGATAAACTGGAATTCGTCATCGGCGGGGAGCCCTCCGTCGTGGAAGTGGTGGGCCTGAGGAAGCTGGACTGGGATTCCATGCGGGTCAATTTCTTCGTCCTCACGCCGCCCGGCGTGCTGGACAGATTTCCGGCCAGCTATATCACCAGCTTCCATCTGCCGGCCGAGGGGGATGATGTCACTCACCGGCTGGTGGCACGCTTCCCCAACCTGACGGTGATCGATGTGGCGGCCATCCTCCGCCAGCTCCAATCCATCATGGAACAGGTGGCGAGGGCCGTCCAGTTCATCTTCCTGTTCACCCTGGCGGCTGGGGGTATCGTCCTTTACGCCGCCCTGGTTTCCGCCTTCGACGAGCGGCGCTACGAGCTGTCGGTCATGCGGGCACTGGGCGCCCGGCGGGCCCAGTTGCGCCAAGCGCTCTTCACCGAACTGGCTATGGTCGGCGCTGTGGCCGGGCTGATCGCCGCCGCCGGGGCTTCCGTGGTCGGCCAGGTGATCGCTCGCAAGGCTTTCCAGCTGGATATCGGTTTCGATGTCTGGATGCTGCCCCTGGGGGCGGTGGCGACCGCTGTGCTGTCCGTGGCGGTGGGCTGGCTGGGCATGGCGCGGCTTCTGCAGGCGCCTCCCTTGCTGGCCCTGCGGACGGGTGCTTGAACTTCCGTTCAATGAGACAATCCAAGGTCCGCCCGTTTCTACTTAGTTTCCCCCTAGAAGATCATCGCTGTGCAGCAGGCCGTTCCCCTATTTTCGTATCGTAAGTTCTGGGCCCACCGTTTCGGCAAGGCGCCTTTCCTCCCCATGTCCCGGGCCGAGATGGATGTCCTGGGGTGGGATTCCTGCGACATCATCCTGGTCACCGGGGATGCCTATATCGACCATCCCAGTTTCGGCATGGCCTTGATCGGACGGCTCCTGGAGGCCCAAGGCTTCCGGGTGGGGATCATCAGCCAGCCGGACTGGCATTCGGCGGCCGATTTCAAGAAGCTGGGCAAGCCCAACCTCTTCTTCGGGGTGACGGCAGGGAACATGGATTCCATGGTCAATCGCTACACCTCCGACCGCAAGATCCGCTCCGACGACGCCTATACCGCCGGCGCCGAGCCCAACAAGCGGCCGGACCGCGCCGTCACTGTCTATTCGCAGCGCTGCCGCGAGGCCTATTCGCAGGTGAACGTCGTGCTCGGCTCGATCGAGGCCAGTCTGCGACGCATCGCCCATTACGATTACTGGTCGGACAAGGTGCGGCGCTCGGTGCTGCCCGATTCCAAGGCAGATATGCTCATTTTCGGCAACGCCGAGCGGGCGCTGGTGGAACTGGCCCACCGTCTGGCGGCAGGCGAGCCCATCGCCAACATCCGCG
>DASRUX010000301.1:0-2338 GCA_035655235.1 Rhodocyclaceae bacterium
GAGGAAAGCGCCAGACCGCCAGCGGTCAGCACCAGGCCGGTTGTGCTGGGGTCGAGGGCGTGGGGTGGAACTATCCCGGCGCCACGTACCAGAGAATCGCCAGGTAGTGCAGCAGACTGCCGGCCAGCACCAGTACGTGCCAGATCCCGTGGAGCTTGGGCCAGTAGCGGCCCAAGGCGAAAAACGGCACCCCTATCGTATAGACGAGTCCACCTGTCACCAGCAGACCGAAGCCCACAGGATCCATCAATATTCGCAGTGGTTTGATGGCAAACACCACCAGCCAGCCCATGATCAGATAGATGACCACCGGCAGGATGCGCTTGTCCGGTTTCCACCGCAGATCGATGAGGATGCCGAGCAGGGCCAGACCCCACACCGCGCCGAACAGGGACCAGCCCCAGGGGCCGCGCAGGGTCACAAGGGTAAAGGGGGTGTAGGTGCCGGCGATGAGCAGATAGATGCTGCAGTGGTCCAGCCGGGTGAGGGTGCCGCGGCGGCTGCCGTCATGGGCGTGAGACAGGGACGAGATGGCGTAGAGCAGGATCAATGAGGTGCCATAGATGCTCAGGCTGATCAGCCGCCAGGGATCGCCCGGAGGAGCCGCCGTCAGCAGCCAGACTGTGCCTGCCACCGCCGCCACCGTTCCCAGCAAGTGGCTGAGACAGTTGAACCGTTCCAGCGTCGTCATCTCTGCCTCCCCGGCCTCTGCCCGTTAGGGTACCACCGGACAAAAAAATTGCTCCCGACGCTTCACATGCCGGGCAGAGGTGGCTGAACCAGGAGCCTTTGCTCAGTCCTCCGCAAGCGCTGCCCTTAGCCGAGGCACCGCCCAATCGACAAAGGCACGGACCCGGGAAGAGAGCAGCCGGGAATGGGGATAGGCCAGGTTGACCGGCACGGGTGCGGGCTCGAAGTCCGCCAGGATGCGGGTGAGTTGGCCGGAGGCCACCAGGTCCCGGGCCTGGTAGGCCAGGAAGCATCCGCAACCCAGCCCCTGCCGGCATGCATCCAGGGCAGCGTCCACTTGGTTGGTGGCCAGAGTGTCGGCGACGGCGACCCGTACGGTCCCGCCCTTGCCGCCAAATTCCCATTCTGCCCCCGGCGTGACACCTGTGAAGCGGACGCAGCGATGGCCGACGAGATCGGCCGGGATGGCGGGGATGCCGTGGCGATGGAGGTATTCCGGGCTGGCACATACGATGCGGCGGGTGGCGCCCAGGGGAATGGCCACCAGGGAGGATTCGGGCAACTGGCCGATGCGGATGGCCACGTCGATGCCTTCGTCCAGGAGGTCCACCACCCGATCAAGGAGAATCAGGTCGGCCCGTATCTCCGGATAGGCAGCCAGAAAGCCGGTGACCACCGGCCCCACGTGCAAGCGTCCGAACATCACCGGCGCGGTGACCGCGAGCTTGCCGGCAGGTTTGGCCTGGCGCGCCGACAGGAAGGTTTCAGCTTCCTCGACTTCGGCCAACAGGCGCCGGCAGCGCTCGAAATATTCCCTCCCTTCGTCGGTGAGGGCGATGCGTCGGGTCGTGCGGTTGAGGAGGCGCACCCCCAGCGCTCGCTCGAGCCCGGCCAGGCTGCGCACCACGGCAGTGAGGGAAACGTCCAGGCGCCCGGCGGCGGCGGAGAGGCTGCCTGCCTCGACGATCTGTACGAAAGTGGCCATGGCCCGGAGCTTGTCCATGCCAGGATATTAAACCGGAAATCGCAGCAGTGTTATGCGAATCAGCCTATTTATTGCCGATTTGGAATGGATGAGGATGTACCCATCGTGAGGCTTGCCTCTGCTCCCGGGGAGACTTCCATGCGCCACCGCTTTGCCGAAATCGTCTTCACCCCCAGCGTCAAGGCGGCTCAGCGCCGTTACAACGGCAGTGAGCTGCAGAGAGCGGCGGCGGCCGATCCACGGCTGGAACTGGGTGTCCGGGAAAGGGAATTCATCGCCGCCCGGGACAGCTTCTACCTGGCCACCGTGAGCGAGACCGGCTGGCCGCACGTCCAGCACCGGGGCGGTCCGGTCGGCTTTCTCCAGGTCCTGGCCCCGACTACTATCGGTTTCGCCGATTTCGGCGGCAACCGCCAGTATGTCAGCGTCGGCAACCTGGGGCACGACGGGCGCCTGGCGCTGATCCTGATGGATTACCCCAACCGCCGCCGTCTCAAGATTCTCGGCCGGGCCCGGGTCGTGGACGCGACGCAGGCCGATCCCGAGTTGCTGGCCCGGCTGGCGCCGGCGCGAGGGGAGGGCACCGTCGAGCGCCTGGTGCTGATCCAGGTGGAGGCCTTCGACTGGAACTGCTCACAGCACATCACGCCCCGCTATACCGAA
>DASRUX010000302.1:0-2571 GCA_035655235.1 Rhodocyclaceae bacterium
AAGACCATCCGCGGCGTCGGCTACCTGGTGCAGAAGCCATGACTCGCCGCCGGGCAGCCGCCTCCCTGAAAGCCAGGGTCACCCTGCTGGCCACGGCGTTGGTGGGGATCGTCTGGCTGGTGGCGGCGGCCGTCACCTGGTTCGATGCCCGCCACGAGGCGGAGGAGGTTTTCGACGCCCACCTGGCCCAGGCGGCTTCCCTCCTCATCGCCCAGAATCCCCTCCATGGCGAGACTGGCGACGAGGGGCAGGCACACGACGATGCCGACGAACACCGCGCCTCCCAATTGCATCACTACGCCCGCCGGGTCGCTTTCCAACTCTGGGTGGATGGCCATCTGCGGCTGCGTTCGGCCAATGCCCCCGATGTCCCGTTGGGGACCGTGGCGGAAGGATTCTCCGACTCCGTCATCGACGGCCATGCGTGGCGGGTGTTTTCCAGCCGCCGAGGCGATGGCCGCACTCTCGTCCAGGTGGGAGAGCGGGCTGCGGCCAGGCAGGCCATGGCCCGGGAGATCGCCGCCGGGCTCTTGCAGCCCCTGGTTTTCGCGCTGCCGCTTCTGGCGGTGTTGATCTGGCTGGCGGTACGGCACGGCGTCCAGCCCTTGGAGCGGGTGGCCGGCGAGGTGGCCAATCGTTCGCCCCAGCGCCTGGAGGCCCTTCCCCTGGACAATCTGCCGGAGGAGGCCCGTCCCCTGGTGGAGCGGCTCAACCTCCTCCTTGGCCGTCTGGCCGAGAGCCTGGAACAGGAACGTCGCTTCACCGCCGACGCCGCCCACGAGCTGCGTACCCCCCTGGCAGGCTTGCGGGCCCAGGCCCAGGTGGCGATGGGGGCGGGGGACGAGCCATCCCGTCAGCGGGCTTTCGGCAATCTCCTGGAGGGCTGCGACCGCATGGCCCATCTCATTGACCAGTTGCTCATCCTGGCCCGGGTGGATGCTGCCCAGTCGGTCACCTTCGTCCAGGTAGACTTGGCGGAGGTGGCCCGGGAGGTGGTGGCCAATCTCGCCCCGGCGGCCCTCGCCAAGGAGGTGGCCATCGAGTTGCTGGCCGGCGATCCGGCCATGATCGAGGGTAACGGTACTTGGCTCGGCGCCCTGGTCCGCAACCTGGTGGACAACGCCGTGCGCTACAGTCCGCCCGGCTCCCTGGTCCAGGTGGCCGTGGAGAGGGGCGAGGGCGGGGTGGTGTTGCGGGTGGATGACGACGGCCCCGGCGTTTCTGCGGAGCAACTGGACCGTCTGGGCCAACGCTTCCAGCGGGGGCTATCCCGGAACGAGGCGGCGGAAGGGGAAAGCGGCAGCGGACTCGGGCTGTCCATCGTCCGCCGGGTGGCGGAACTGCATGGGGGCACGGTGCAATTCGCCACGGATCGGGCTGGCTCCCAGCGGGGTTTCGGTGTCCGGGTGAGTCTGCCTGCCCCCGGTGGGTTTCTTCAGCGCGACTGATCGAATCCGGCGCGACCGGTCAGGGTGCGCCGGGCGATCAATGGACGCCTGAGAACCACGCCCAATCGATGAGGGGAACCACCGACTGGTCGTCCAGGATGATGAGGTCGGACGCAACCTTCCTGCCGTCGGCGGCGGATTGCTTCGGATTGACCCGGATGCGGTCGCCGGGGATGACGACGATGTCCCTGATCGCGTCGGCGCCCAAGGCCATGCTGTCCTCGTCGTGGGCAACGATGACGGCAATCTGGCGGTGGAGTTCGGTCATCAGGTGCTGGGCTTCTTCGAACAGGTGCATCAGGGTTGCCAGGGTCGTCTTCCGGGCTTCGTTGAAGGCCGTGATCGCCTCATGCCCGTGGCCGGCCTCCTGCATGTTCAGCAGCCGGTCGGCCAGGGAGTGGATCATGGCGTGGGGTTGTTCGAATTCCCTGAGCAGCATCGCCAGTCGCCGATCCTTGGGCTGGTAGCTGTAGAACCACTTGCCGAAGGCGCATTCGTGGGGGTTCCGCGCCTTCGCAAAGGCCGTGCCGCTCTGGAGCGATGTTTCGAGGGATGCCATCCAGTCCAGATGATCCTGCCGGCGCTGGGGCAACATGCCCTTCAACTGCTCGTATTCCACATAGGCGGATGGGAGCCCGAGGGTGTCCCAGAGGGAAATGTAGGAAAGGGGGGTACCCTCGAAAACGAAGTGATCGGCGACCTCGCTACCGGAACAGCGGAAACCGCTCGGCAGGGGGGCGACGTATCTGACTTGGCTCAAAGGAAGGCCGAAGGAGCGGGGGCCGACCTGGATCAATACGAATTCCCGGGAGCCGGTACCGGCTGCGGCGGAGACTGGTGAGTGGTTGAAATCGATTGTAGGCTGCTCCATGGCGACCTCCCTTGGGTTCGGTGGTATCACGGGTTTCTCGAAGCGCCGTGACACGGGTCAGGGTGCGGGGGAAACGGTTGACGCCATTCTATGCGAATCGGGTGTCAGGGGAAATCTATCCGGAATGGCCTGGATTGGGGCAGGGCAAGTTCGAGATCAGCCCTCAGGGGATAGGAGCAGGCCTTCGTAGATGCCGAGGTCCGTCGGCGAGAAACAGCAGAAAACGACCTCTTCCAGGGCAGGAAAGTCCCG
>DASRUX010000303.1:0-21465 GCA_035655235.1 Rhodocyclaceae bacterium
CGGCACTTCGCCCCGGGGCTCGTAGGGCTTGCTGAAGTCGAAGCCGTCGGCCGCGATCATGGAATTTCTGCGGCCCCGGCCGCCGCCGGACGAACGCTCCCGTTCCGGACGGTCCGAGCGCTCGGGGCGCTGGGCCACCGGCGCCTTGGGCGGTGCACTGCCGCGCTTCTTCTTGTTGCCCGGGGGGTATTCGTATTCGGCCTCGGGCTCGAAGCCGGCCACCTCGATCTGTTCGATGGGCCGCTTGATGAGCTTCTCGATTTCCACCAGGTAACCCACCTCGTGGGCGCTCACCAGGGAAATAGCCTTGCCCCGCTTGCCGGCCCGGCCGGTGCGCCCGATGCGGTGCACGTAGTCTTCCGGGACGTGGGGCAGCTCGTAATTGATGACGTAGGGCAGGTCATCGATGTCCAGGCCCCGGGCTGCCACGTCGGTGGCCACCAGGATATGGGTGGTGCCGTTCTTGAAGGCTTCCAGGGCCTTCAGGCGGTCGAGCTGGCTCTTGTCGCCGTGGATGGCGTCGGCGTGGACGCCGGCCCGTTGCAGTTCCCGGGACAGCCGTCCGCAGCCCTGCTTGGTGCGGACGAAGACGATGGCCTGGGAAATCTCGCCGGATTTCACCAGCTTGACCAGGAGACCTCGCTTGGAATAGTCGGAAACCGGATGGACGACGTGGCCGATGGTTTCGGACACCTGGTTGCGGCGGGCCACTTCCACCAGCACCGGCGACTTCAGCATGGTGTCGGCCAGGCGCTTGATTTCTTCCGAGAAGGTGGCGGAGAACAGGAGGCTCTGGCGCTCGCCGGGCAGCATCTTGAGGATGCGGGTGACATCCGGGATGAAGCCCATGTCCAGCATGCGGTCGGCCTCGTCCAGGACCAGGGCCTGGACGGAAGCGAAGCTGACGCTCTTCTGTTCCACATGGTCCAGAAGCCGGCCCGGGGTGGCGACCAGGATTTCGACGCCTTTGCGGAGCTCCTCGATCTGGGGCCGGATGTCCACGCCGCCGAAGGCGCACATGGCGCGCAGGGGGGTGTGCTTGCTGTAGCCCTTCACCGATTCGAACACCTGCAGGGCCAGTTCCCGGGTCGGGGCCAGGATCAGGGCGCGGACCGGGTGCTTGGCCGGGGAGGGACTGCTGCTGGCATGGGGCAGCAGGCGCTGCAGGATGGGCAGGGTGAAGGCGGCAGTCTTGCCGGTACCGGTCTGGGCACCGCCCATGATGTCCTTGCCGGACAGCACCAGGGGAATGGCCTTGGCCTGGATGGGCGTGGGCTTGGTGTAGCCCTCGTCGGTCACGGCCCGGAGGATTTCGGGGGCCAGGCCCAGGTCGGCAAAGGTGATTTCGGGAGCTGCATCCGGTGCAGCGGGGGTGGCGGGGCTAGCGTTGCCTTCGCCGACTAAATTGTTGATTTCAGACATGGGCCAGCATTATACGCTCTAGCGCGCTTTCAATATTCGAAGATGCCCGGTGACTTCCTCCCGGTCATGGTAAAGCTGCTTGAAGCGCAACCGGGCTTCCACCCCCGCCGCCGCCAGCTTGGCCTCGATGATGTCGCGGCAGTGCCGGAGCTCGTCGTAGCGCTTCTTCATGGGCAGCTTCAGATTGAAGATGGCTTCCTTGCAGTGTTTTCCGGCGGCCCAGTCGGCCACCAGCCCGGCGATCCGGGAAGGCTTTTCCACCATGTCGCACACCAGCCAGTCCACCGGCCGCTTGGGGCGGTAATGGAAGCCGTCGACCTTGATGTGTTCGACCATGCCGCCGGCCATCAGTGCCTTGTCCATGGGGCCGTTGTCGATCGCGGTGACATGGATCTCCCGCTGGGCCAGCTGCCAGGTCCAGCCGCCGGGGGAGGCGCCCAGGTCCACGGCCGTCTGGCCGGCCCGCAGGCGCTCGTCGGCATTGTGGCCGCCGACGAATTCCATGAAGGCCTCGGCCAGCTTCAAGGTCGAGCGGGACGGCGCGGCCCGGGGCATGCGCAGGCGCGGGATGCCCATGGGCCAGTCGGAACAGTTGCCGGGCAGGGAGATGGCGACGAAGCAGGCCGCCGATCCCAGGAAGAAGAGATGCAGGCGGGGTAGCTCGGCGTCATCGGCAGCCAGCAGCCCGGCCTTCTCCAGGGCGATGCGGAAGGGCTTCTCGAACTTCTTGCAGAAGCTCGACAACTCCTTGGCTTCGTTGGTGTCGGCGGTTTCCAGCCAGATATCCCGGAAGCGGGTGCCCAGGGCCCGGACGGCCTGGAGCAGGGGAGTGATCCGGTCGCCCACCGGCAGGTCGCCCACCAGGGGCGCGGCGAAGAGCAACTGGCGGGCAAAACACAGCCGGCGCCATTTGAGCCCTTCGGCCAGGGTGGCCATGGCGGCCGGTTCGTGGGGGAGATAGGCGACGTAGCCGCTGTCGGGCTTGGCCCGGGCGTAGCCGTCGACGCCGAGTTCACCAGCGGTTTCGCAGATTTCGGCCGCGCATTCGTTTTCGAAGCCGGGCCGGCAGTAGAGGACTGCCTGATTCAGGGCGGCGGGGAACATCAATGCTTCGCCGCCGGCTTTTCGGATTCACCCTCGGCGGATTTGCCCTCGCCCTCGGCCGGCTTGGCATCGCCTTCAGCGGCTGCCTTCTTCTTGCTTTTTTTCTTCACGTCGGCCGGCGGTTCGGCGGGGGGCAGTTGGGGAACCACCGTCTCGATCTGGTTCTGCCGCATGTACTCGTCCATCTCCCGCCAACCGGCGAACATGGCGGCCTTGGGCAGCCAGCTGTAGATGGAGTAGCAATCCTCGATGGCCCGCCCCGACTGGCGGCAGGCACTGCCCACGGCCTTGCCTTCGGCTTCCTGGCGGGCTTCCTTCTTGGCAGGGTCCTCCAGGCCGAGCTTCTGGTTGACCTGTTCGCAGCCGGCCAGGGAGATCAGGATAAGGGGCAGAAAAATCAAGCTTTTATGCATGCCCGGCATTTTCCCACAAATTGGGGTGAATACGGCAGGGCGCCGTCATGGCAACGCTGCATTTCGGTTTGGCGTCTCGCCGCCTATAATTCTGCTTTTGCCGTTTTTGGAGTTCCCATGCAGCACCTCATCCGCATCACTGCCGTCGCCTGCGGGCTGGCGGTTGCCCTGTCCGCCCATGCCGCCAAACCGGCCAAGGCCGCCAAGTCTGCCAAGCCCGAAGCCGTGCCGGCCGCTCCGGTGGAAATCGAACTGGCCCAGGAACTCGGCCAGGGGGCGGAAGAGCGTCTGGGCAAGCTGGTGGAGCGCTTCAACCAGGAGCAGAAGGGCGTCGTGGTGAAGCTGGTGCATCTGTCCGAACACGGCAAGCCGGCGCCCATGAATCTGGTCCGCCGCCAGGATATGGGCGCATTCCTGACCCAGAAGGGCAGCCTGAAGCCCCTCTACCAGGTCATGAGCGAGGCCAAGGTCCCCCTCAACGCCACCCTGTCGCCGGACCTGAAGGTCGGCGCCGTGGACGACAAGGGTAAGCTGGTGGCCCTGCCCGTCGCCTATTCCACGCCGGTCCTGTTCTACAACAAGGCGGGCTTCCAGAAGGCCGGCCTGGACCCCGAGAAGCCGCCCAAGACCTGGGCCGAAACCCTGCAGGCCGCCGACAAGCTGTGGGATGCCGGCTACCGTTGCACCTACACCACCTCCTGGCCGGCCTGGATCCACATCGACAACCTGTCCGCCCTGTCCGGCGAGAAGGTCGCGACCCCCAAGGGCGAGCTGGCGTTCAACGGCCTGCCCCAGGTGAAGCACATCGCCATGCTGGCCTCCTGGCATAAGGCCAAGTTCTTCCGCAGCTTCGGCCGCCGGGACGAGGCCGACAAGCACTTCGCCAGCGGCGAGTGCGCCATGATCACCACCGATTCCGCCGCCCATACCGAATTCCGCGATGTGGCCGGCCTCGACTTCGGCGTGGCCCCGATGCCCTATCACGACGATGTCTACGGCGGGCGCCAGCACACCCTGGCCGACGGCGCCTCCCTGTGGATCGGCGGCGGCTACAAGCCCCAGGAATACAAGGCGGTGGCCCGCTTCGTGTCCTTCCTGATCACGCCGGACAGCCAGGTCGAGCTGGCCCGCCTGTACGGCCAGGTGCCCCTCACCCAAGCCGCCCGCAATGTGCTGAAGGCCAAGGTGCAGCAGGACCGAGGCCAGGCCCTTGATGTCGCCTACGCCTCCCTGAAGGGCGAGGGCGCCACCCATCCCCTCCGGGTTTCCACCATCGATCCGGTGCGCGCCATCGTGGACGAGGAACTGGAAGCCGTCTGGGATGACCAGAAGCCCGCCAAGGCCGCCCTCGACACCGCTGTGGCTCGCGGCAACGCCGTGTTGTCCGCCAAGCCGGCCCTGAAGAAGGCCGTGCCCTTCTGAGCCATCCGGCTTATCCCCTGCCGCGGTGGATCGCCCACCGCGGCGGCGGCGCCCTGGCGCCGGAAAACACCCTGGCCGGCATCCGCCTGGCCGCCCGCCTGGGCTTCAAGGCCGTCGAATTCGACGTGATGCTGACGGCCGACGGCGTTCCCATCCTCATCCACGACGAAACCCTCCAGCGCACCACCGACGGCCGGGGCCGGGTGTCCGCCCATGCCTGGGATGCCGTCTACCGCCTGGATGCCGGCAGCAGGTTCCACCCCGCCTGGGCCGGCGAGCCGGTGCCCCGCTTGGCGGATGCCGTGAGCCTGTGCGCTGATCTGGGGCTTTCGGCCAATGTGGAAATCAAGCCGGCGGCCGGGCATGAGGCTGAAACTGGGCGTATCGTCGCCCAGGCTCTGCCGTCCGCTTGGCCCGAAGGCCAGACGCTGCTGCTTTCGTCCTTTTCCGAACCGGCCCTGGCGGCCGCTGCCGAAACCGGCTGCTCTTGGCCCCGGGCTCTTCTGGTCGGCGCTATTCCGGGCGACTGGCAAAGCCGCTTGCAGGCTCTGGGCTGCATGGCTGTCCACGCCGACGCCGCTCGGTTGTCGGAAGCGCGGTTGGCCGAGCTGCGGGCGGCCGGGGTGCCCGTCGCCGCTTATACGGTCAATTCCGCTGCGGACGCCGAGCGCTGCTTCGGGCTCGGGGTCGCAGCCCTGTTTACCGACCGCATCGACAGCATCGGGCGGGGCTGATCCCTGCCGGGTTTGGCCGAAGCCTCCCGCTTTCATTTAAAATCGGCGGTTTCGAATTTTGAACGCAGGCTGCGAACCCATGAAAAGCGCCGACATCCGCCAAGCATTCCTAGACTTCTTCGCCTCCAAGGGCCACCAGGTCGTGGCCTCCAGCTCCCTGGTGCCCCACGAGGACCCGACGTTGCTGTTCACCAACGCCGGCATGAACCAGTTCAAGGACGTGTTCCTGGGCTTCGACAAGCGCCCCTACACCCGCGCCACCACGTCGCAGAAGTGCGTCCGGGCCGGCGGCAAGCATAACGACCTGGAAAACGTCGGCTACACCGCCCGCCACCACACCTTCTTCGAGATGCTGGGCAACTTCAGCTTCGGCGACTACTTCAAGCGGGACGCCATCACCTACGCCTGGGAACTGCTGACCGAGGTCTTCAAGCTGCCCAAGGACAAGCTCACGGTCACCGTCTACGCCGAGGACGACGAGGCCTACGACATCTGGACCAAGGAAGTGGGCGTGCCGGCCGAGCGGGTGATCCGCATCGGCGACAACAAGGGCAGCCGCTATGCCTCCGACAACTTCTGGATGATGGGCGATACCGGTCCCTGCGGCCCCTGCACCGAGATTTTCTACGACCACGGCGAGCACATCTGGGGCGGCCCCCCGGGAAGCCCGGAAGAAGACGGCGACCGCTTCATCGAAATCTGGAACAACGTCTTCATGCAGTTCAACCGGGACGAGGCCGGCGTCATGCACCCGCTGCCCAAGCCCAGCGTGGACACCGGCATGGGCCTGGAGCGTATCGCCGCCGTGCTCCAGCACGTCCATAGCAACTACGAGATCGATCTCTTCCAGAACCTGATCAAGGCCGCAGCCCGGGAGACCAGCGGCGCCGACATGAACAGCCCGTCCCTGAAGGTGCTGGCCGACCACATCCGGGCCTGCTCCTTCCTCCTCGCCGATGGGGTCATCCCGGGCAACGAGGGCCGGGGCTACGTTCTGCGCCGCATCATCCGCCGGGCCATCCGCCACGGTTACAAGCTGGGTGCCCGCGCTGCCTTCTTCTACAAGATGGTGCCGGACCTGGTGGCCGAGATGGGTTCGGCCTATCCGGAGCTGACCCAGAACCAGGCCAAGGTCATGGCCGTGCTCAAGCAGGAGGAAGACCGCTTCTTCGAGACCATCGAGAACGGCATGGCCATCCTGGAAGCCGGCCTGGGCGAACTGAAGAAGGCCGGCAGCACCGTCTTCAACGGCGAGACCGCCTTCAAGCTCCACGACACCTACGGCTTCCCCCTGGACCTGACCCAGGACGTCTGCCGGGAGCAGGGCGTCACCGTGGACGCGGCCGCCTTCGACGCCGCCATGGCGCGGCAAAAGGAACAGGCTCGCGCAGCCGGCAAGTTCAAGATGGCCGCCGCCCTGGAATACGAAGGCCCCGCTACCGCCTTCCACGGCTACGAATCCCTGGAAGTGAAGGGCAACGTGCTGGCCCTCTACAAGGACGGCACCCCGGTCAATCAACTGAACGAGGGCGACCTGGGCGTCGTCGTCCTGGACAACACCCCCTTCTACGCCGAATCCGGCGGCCAGGTGGGCGACCAGGGCGAGCTGCGCTCGGTCCATGGCATCTTCGCGGTGGAAGACACCCTGAAAATCCAGGCCACCGTCTTCGGCCACCACGGCGTGGTCAAGACCGGCACCATCACCGTCGGCAACGGCGTCACCGCCAAGGTAGATGCCCAGGCCCGGGCCCGCACTATGCGCAACCACTCCGCCACCCACCTGCTCCACAAGGCCCTGCGCGAAGTCCTGGGCGATCATGTGCAGCAGAAGGGCTCCCAGGTCGACCCGGACAAGACCCGCTTCGACTTCGTCCATAGCCAGCCGATGACCGACGAGGAAATTCGCAAGGTCGAGGCTATCGTGAACGCCGAAGTCCTGGCCAATGCGGCCACCCAGTGCCGCGTCCTGCCCATCGCCGAAGCCCAGAAGCTCGGCGCCATGATGCTGTTTGGAGAGAAGTACGGCGACGAAGTGCGAGTGCTGGACATCGGCTCCTCCCGCGAACTCTGCGGCGGCACCCACGTCACCCGCACCGGCGACATCGGCCTCTTCAAGATCACCATGGAAGCCGGCGTGGCGGCGGGCGTGCGCCGTATCGAGGCGGTCACCGGTGATAATGCCCTGGCCCTGGTCCAGTCCCAGGAAAAGATGCTGGCCGAAGCCGCCGCCGCCTTCAAGGCACCGGTCACCGAAGTGCCCGCCAAGATCGCCCAGGTCCTGGACAACGTCCGCAGCCTGGAGAAGGAACTGGCCCGGCTGAAGTCCAAGCTGGCCTCCAGCCAGGGCGACGACCTGCTGAACCAGGCCGCCGACGTGAAGGGCGCCAAGGTCCTGGCCGCCCAGATGGACGGCGCCGACGTGCCGGCCCTGCGGGAGACCATGGACAAGCTCAAGGACAAGCTGAAGAGCGCCGCCATCGTCCTGGCCTCCGTCACCGACGGCAAGGTCAGCCTGATTGCTGGCGTCACCGCCGACCTCACCGGCAAGGTGAAGGCGGGCGAACTGGTGAACATGGTGGCCCAGCAAGTGGGCGGCAAGGGCGGCGGCCGGCCGGATATGGCCCAGGCTGGCGGTACCGATGCAGCGGCCCTGCCGGCGGCCCTGGCTTCGGTCAAGGGGTGGGTGGAAGGCAAGCTGTAAGGCGCTTAAGCTTCAATGGGAAAAGCCGGCGATGCCGGCTTTTCTTTTTTGAGGGGCGATGATCGCTGGATTCGCTCTATGCCGCTTTGGCGCAGCCGGTTGGTTTGTAGATGCGTTCGGTTGACGGCGGGTTATTGGCAAGCTTGTTGGCCGGGCGGCGAGGGCGGGTAACCAGTTCGCCGCCGCAATTGGGACACTTGCCTTGAAGAGGCCCATCGGCGCAGCTATCACAAAACGTACATTCAAACGAGCAGATGCGGGCATCGGTGGATTCAGGAGGCAAATCCCGGTTGCAGCATTCGCAGTTGGGTCTTAATTCGAGCATTGGCGGCTCCTGGAGAGAGGGTCTGACAGCTATCAATCGGAATTGCCGGGTCCGTATATCGATTGATATCCATGCATTCATTATGCCCTCGGAATTCCGTCCGGGACAAACGGCCTGTGATACAGCGGCTCAGCACTCCGCTTCCCGCGTAATATCCCCCGCCCAAGCCAGCGCCTGGGTAACGCACCGATTAAGCGCCTCCGCATCCAGCTCCGGCAACCTCTCCAACTGCGCAGCGATCTCCGCCGGATCGCCCTGCTCGCTCAACTCGGTGAGCCGCAGCAGCGCTCCCAGTGGGCCCGCGCCCTCACAGAGTGCGGCCCGCACTTCCGGGGCGATGGCCAGGGGGCCGACGATGGCGGCGATGGGCAGGCCGATCAGGGCCGGCATGAGGGACATGATGCCGACCATGAAGGCCTGGTCGACATGGTCTCCGTCGTCGTGCCGCCCATGGCCGGCCAGGAGTTCCATGATACGGCCGCGGGTGGCGGCCAATTGGAGCAGGGGGTTGGCGATGCCCTGTCCCTTGGCGGCGTAGAGCAGGAGCTGCAGCCAGCGCTGCAGGTGGCGCCGGCCGACGATGGTGATGGCGTGGCGCAGGGAGGAGATGCGGATCGCCATGCCGGCACCGACCGAATTGGTCAGCCGCAGCAGGTTCATGGTGAGCCCCGGCTCGGTCTTGAAGACCGCCTCCAGCTCGCGGGTTTCCGCGTCCCCCAGGAGCAGGCTCATCAGCTTCATGAGGGCGGCCTGGGAATGATCCAGTTTCCTGCCGGCGATGACCGTCGGCCTGGCAAAGTAGTAGCCCTGGAACAGGTCGAAGCCCAGTTCCAGGCAGTATTCCATCTGCTCCCGGGAATCGACCTTCTCCGCCAACAGCTTTTTGCCCAGGGGGTGGAGCGTGCGGGCCAGGGCGGCCAGTTCCGGGTTGGACAGGGTGGGCAGGTCCACCTTGACGATCTCGGCCAGGTCGAAAAGCGGGCGGTATTCCGGGGTGAGCTGGATCACGTCGTCCAGGGCCAGGGTGAAGCCCTTGGCCTTGAGGTCGGCGCAGCGCTGGACCACCGGTTCCGTGGGCAGCACGGTTTCCAGGATTTCGAGGACCACGGACTCCCGGGGCAGCAGCTCCAGCAGGTCGCTGAACAGGAAGGACTCGTCCACGTTGATGAAGCCCCGGTGCTCGCCTAGGGCATCCCCCACCGAGAGTTCGGAGAAGGCGTTGGTGATCACCGTGGCGGTGGCGATCACGCCGTCGGTCACATCGGCGCTGCCGACGTGGCCGGTACGGAACAGGAGCTCGTAGGCCACCAGCTTCTGCTGGCGGTCCAGGATGGGCTGGCGGCCGAGGTAGAGCTCGCTGTCCGACATGGCATGCCCCTTAGAAGGGCAGCTGCACCCCCGGCCAGACGGCGGTGATGGCCTGGCGGAAGTCGGCCTGGATGCGGGCCAGGGCTTCGGCGTTGTCGGCCTCGAAGCGCAGCACCACCACCGGCGTGGTGTTGGAGGGGCGGGCCAGGCCGAAGCCGTCGGCATACTCCACCCGCACGCCGTCGATGGTGATCACTTCCTGGGCGCCGCTGAACTTGGCCTGGGCCTTCAGCTTGTCGATGAGGGCGAAGGGCTCGCCTTCCGCCATCTTGATGTTGAGTTCCGGGGTGCTGGAGGAATTGGGCAGGCCCTTCAACACGGCATTGCCGTCGGCGGCCTGGGAGAGGATTTCCAGCAGCCGGGCGCCGGCGTAGAGGCCGTCGTCGAAGCCGAACCAGCGCTCCTTGAAGAAGACGTGGCCGCTCATTTCGCCGGCCAGGGGGGCGCCGGTTTCCTTGAGCTTCTTCTTGATGAGGGCGTGGCCGGTGTTCCACATCAGGGGCTGGCCGCCGTGCTGCTTGATCCAGGGGGCGAGGAGCCGGGTGCACTTCACGTCGAAGATGATCTGGCCGCCCGGGGCGCGGGAGAGCACGTCGGCGGCGAAGAGCATGAGCTGGCGATCGGGGAAGATGACTTCGCCGTCCTTGGTCACCACGCCCAGGCGGTCGCCGTCGCCGTCGAAGGCGATGCCGATCTCGGCGTCGGTGGTCTTCAGGGCGTGGATGACGTCCTCCAGGTTCTCGGGCTTGGAGGGATCAGGGTGGTGGTTGGGGAAATTGCCGTCCACCTCGCAGAACAGGGGAACGATTTCGCAGCCCAGGCGCTTGAACAGCTCGGGTGCGACGGCGCCGGCCACGCCGTTGCCGCAGTCCATGACGATCTTCATGGGGCGGGCGAGCTTCACGTCGGCGACGATGCGGTCCACGTAGGCGCTGCGCACGTCGGCCTCGGTGCGCCTGCCCTGGCCGGTCTTCAGGTCGCCCGCCTCGATGCGGGCCTTGAGGGCCTGGATGGCGTCGCCGGCCAGGGTTTCCCCGCCGATCACCATCTTGAGGCCGTTGTAGTCCGGCGGGTTGTGGCTGCCGGTGACCGAGACGCAGCTGTTGCAGCCCAGTTGATGGGCGGCGAAATAGGTGACGGGGGTCGGCACGCAGCCGATATCCACCACGTCCACCCCGGCAGCGCAGATGCCTTCGGCCAGGGCGCCGGCCAGTTCGGGGCCGGAGAGACGGCCGTCGCGGCCGACGGCGATGGCCGTCTGGCCCTTCTCGACGGCCAGGGAGCCGAGAGCCTGGCCGATCTGGCGGACCACGTCGGCGGTCAGGGATTTGCCGACGATGCCGCGGATATCGTAGGCCTTGAAAATTTCACTGGGAAGCATAGGGGGATTACCTCGTCATGGGTTCTTCGGTATCGAAGTAGTGTAAAAGCCTTTGCGGCATCCAGTCCAGGCTGCCGGGAAATCCGCCGGTCACGAATCCCACATGGCCGCCGTGGGCCGGGTACTCCAGGTGGACGCTGGCACTGGCCTCGTCCCGGGATGGCAGGAAACGGGCGGGAAGAAAGGGATCGTTCAGGGCATTGAGGATCAGGGCCGGAATCCGGATGGCGGGCAGCCAGGGCTTGGCGGAGGCCCGGCGCCAATAGTCGTCGGCCCCGGCAAAGCCGTGGATGGGGGCCGTGACGGCATCGTCGAATTCGTAGAGATTGGCGGCTCGGCGCATGCGCTGTTCGTCGAACAGGCCGGGGAAACGTTCCAGGCGGGCGGCCGAGATCGCTTTCAGGGTGTGGAGGAAATGCCGGGTATAGACCCGGTTGAAGCCCCGGGCCAGGTGGTGGCCGCAGCCGGCCAGGTCCAGGGGGGCGCTGACGGCGGCGATGGCGGCGACTTTGCGGCCGGCCTCGTCGCCCCGTTCCCCCGCCCATTTCAGGAGGGCGTTGCCGCCCAGGGAAACCCCGGCAGCGCACAACGGGGCGCCCGGGGATTCCGCCGCCAGGCGGGCCAGTATCCAGTCGATCTCTTCAGCATCACCCGAGTGGTAGGCCCGGGCGCGGCGGTTCAATTCGCCGGAGCAGCCCCGGAAGTGGGGCAGGGCGAAGCGCCAGCCCTTGGCGCGGGCGGCTCGGGCGAGGGAAATGGCGTAGTGGCTGCGGGCGCTGCCCTCCAGGCCGTGGAAGAGGACCAGCAGCGGCTTGGTTGCCGCGCCGGGCAGGCGGTCTACGTCGATGAAATCGCCATCCGGGGTATCCCAGCGCTCCCGCCGCAGAGGCAGTGGAGCAGGCTTGATGGCCAGGGGCCAGAGGGTTTGGGCGTGGCCTCCGCGCAGCCAGGGCGGAGCCTGGTAGGGGCGGAAACTCAATGGAGGGTGCGGGGCGGCTCGGGTTCGCCGACGGAGGGCTTGGTTTCGGCCGCGGCGGAGGCATGCCGGCTCACCAGGCGCCAGCCGTGGGCTCCCTTGGAATAGACGTGGGTGACGTGGAGCGGGCCGTGGGGGGCGGGGTCGTCGCCCACGAACAGGGTTTCCACCAGGTGGTGGATGGACAGCAGCATGCCGTGCCACTGGGCCACCGGTTCGGGGCGCACCCGCAGGCGGGCGGTGCCGAAGATGCTTTGCCAGCTGTCCCGGATGAGGCCTTCCCCGGTCAGCTGCACGCCGGTGGGGTGAACGCAGACGATTTCCTCGTCCGGGGACCAGATGGCCATGAGGGCGTCGGTGTCGCCGGAGGAGAGGGCATCGTAGAAGGCCCGCTCGGCCTCTTCCGGGGTGGAGAAATGGATGAGCTGGTTCATGGCAGGTGGGCGAGGCAGGCGTCCAGAGCCCGGGTCGGCTCCAGCTTGTTGAGGCAGTCCAGGTGGCCCAGGGGGCATTCCCGCTTGAAGCAGGGGCTGCATTGCAGGCCCAGGCGCAGGATGGTGGCCTTGTCGGTCAAAGGCGGAGTAAAGCCTGGCGACGAGGAGCCGTAGAGAGCGATCAGGCGACGGTCCAGGGCGGCGGCCACATGCATGAGGCCGGAGTCGTTGCATACCACCAGCTCGGCCAGGGCGATGAGGTCGATGGCCTGTTCCAGGTTGGTGGCGCCGCACAGGTTGCGGCAGGCGCCGGGGGCCTGGGCGACGATCTCTTCGCCGACATTGCGGTCCTTGGGGGAACCCAGGAGCCAGACGGTGTGGCCGCGGGCGCTCAGGGCGCGGGCCAGGGCGGCAAAGTGGTTGGCCGGCCAGCGCTTGGCCGGGCCGTACTCGGCGCCGGGGCAGAAGACCACCAGACGCTGAGGGGCGGCCAGCTCCAGGGAAGCCAGGGCGGCAGCCTGCTGTTCCGGGGTGGAGGTCAGGCGCGGGCGGGGCAGGGGCTTGGGCAACGGGGCGCCGGGGGCCTCGGCCAGCTGGGCGAAGCGCTCCACCATGAGGGGGAGCACTTCCTTGTCCAGGAGGTGGCGGCGGTTGAGGAGGCCGTAGCGGGATTCGCCCACGAAGCCGATGCGCTCCGGGATGCCGGCCATGAAGGGCACCAGGGCCGACTTCAGGGAATTGGGCAGGACGTAGGCCCGGTCGTAATCCTCGTCGGCCACCTGGCGGGCGAGATTCCAGCGGGCTCGCAGGGAAATGTCGCCATGCCCGAAGGGGCTGTCGATGACCTGCCGGATCTGGGGCATGCGGGCCAGGACGGGCGCGACCCAACGGGGCGCCAGGGCGTCCAGTTCAAGGTCGGGATGGTACTCGTGCAGCCGCTCGAAGAGCGGCTGGGCGAGGACGGTGTCGCCGATCCAGGCGGGGGCGACGACGAGGGCTTTCACGGTGCGGTGGCCGGCGGGCATTCAGCCCGCCATGGACTCAGTGATGGCCCTTGGGCAGCTCGCCCGCGAAGACGTAGTGGGCGCTGCAATAGGGGCAGACGGCGTCGCCGGTCTTGGTGACATCCAGGAAGACCCGGGGATGCTGGGACCACAGGGGCGCATTGGGGCGCGGGCAGTGGAGCGGCAGGTCCTTCTCGGTAACCTCGATGCGGGCGCTTTCGGCCGTGAGGCGGTCGTTCATGGTGTTCTCACTGTTAGACATGGGCCAGCCAGCCGGCGTGTTGCTCGGAACGGCCGTAAACCACGTCGAAATACTTGGCCTGGAGCTGGGCGGTGATGGGGCCACGGCGGCCGATGCCGATCTGGCGGCCATCCAGTTCGCGGATGGGGGTCACTTCGGCGGCGGTGCCCGTGAAGAAGGCCTCGTCGGCGGAGTACACCTCGTCCCGGGTGATGCGCTTTTCCAGGACTTCGATGCCCAGCTCGGCAGCCAGCTGGAGCACGGTGGCGCGGGTGATGCCTTCCAGGCAGGAGGTCAGGTCGGGGGTGTAGAGCTTGCCCTTCTTGACGATGAAGATGTTCTCGCCGGCGCCTTCGGAAACGTAGCCTTCCGGATCGAGCAGCAGGGCTTCGTCGTAGCCGTCGCCGGTGGCTTCGTTATTGGCCAGGATGGAGTTGATGTAGTGGCCGCAAGCCTTGGCCCGGACCATGGAGATATTCACATGGTGGCGGGTGAAGCTGGAGGTCTTGACGCGAATGCCGCGCTCCATGCCTTCCTCGCCCAGGTAGGCGCCCCACGGCCAGGCGGCGATCACCACATGGACCTTGGCGCCCTTGGGGGAAACGCCCAGCTTTTCGGAGCCGTAGAAGGCCAGGGGGCGCAGGTAGCCGGATTCCAGGTTGTTGGCGCGGATGACTTCCTTCTGGGCCTCGTTGATGGTCTCCCGATCCCAGGGCATGGCCATCTGGAAGATGTGGGCGGAGTTGAACAGGCGCTCGGTGTGGTCCTGCAGACGGAAGATGGCTGTGCCCTTGGCCGTCTTGTAGGCGCGCACGCCTTCGAAAACGCCCATCCCGTAATGCAGGGAGTGGGTGAGGACGTGGGTGGTGGCCTCGCGCCAGGGCACCAGCTTGCCGTCGTACCAAATGAATCCGTCGCGATCCGCCATGGACATGTCTTCGTCTCCGTATGCAGCGTCAAAGCCCGCGATTTTAGCCCATTTCGTCCGCTAAAATAATGGTTTTCCCTTAAGAGGGCAGTGCATGATCTGGAAACCCAATGTCACCGTCGCCGCCGTGGTGGAGCGGGACGGCAAGTTTTTACTGGTGGAAGAGGAGACCGAGTTCGGCGTCCGCTTCAATCAGCCGGCCGGCCACCTGGAGTGCTGCGAGTCCCTGGTGGATGCCGTGGTGCGGGAAGCCCTGGAAGAGACCGCCTACGATTTCAAGCCGACCCACCTGGTGGGCGTCTACAACTGGCGCCATCCGGAAAAGGACGTGACCTACCTGCGTTTCGCCTTCGGCGGCGAGCTGCGGGGCTTCCACCCCGAGCGCAAGCTGGACGACGGCATCATCGCCGCCCGCTGGCTGACCCTGGAAGAGGCCCGGGCCAGTGCCGACCGACACCGCAGCCCCCTCATCCTCCAGTGCATCGAGGACAGCCTGGCCGGCAAACGCTATCCCCTGGAATTGATCACCCACTACGCATGAGGGCGTTGATGCTCTGCCTGCTGCTGGGCGCCGGCCTGGCGGCGGCGGAAGAACGGGTGTCCGTCTGCTACAACTGGAGCTGCATCGCCCAGGCCGAAGTGGCCTTCGACGACCGGCAACTCCAGGAAATCGAGCGCCTGCTGAAATTGGCCGACAGCGACGAGGCGGAGCGGGCCCTTCTCGCCCAGGCGGTGGGGCGGTTCTACGCCTGGGCCGGGGAGCAGTCCGAGGTGAAGAACGATCGGGGCGGCAACGCCCTGGACGGCGACGTGTATGGCCGCATGGACTGCATCGACCATTCCACCACCACCACCCGGTTGCTGAAGATGATCGAACATCGGGGCTGGCTGCGCTGGCACCGGGTGCTGGAACCGGCCCGGCGCACCCGTTTCGTCTTCGGCCAGCATTTCGCCGCGGCCATCGAAACCGTGCGGCCCGAGGACGGTAAGGCCCGCTTCGCGGTGGATACCTGGTTCAGGGATAATGGCGAGCCGGCGGTTGTCCTGCCGCTCGAATCTTGGTTGCGAGGAGAAGGTCCCGATGTCGAATAAAACCGTGGTGGTCGGCCTGTCCGGCGGAGTCGATTCCTCCGTGGCGGCGCTCTTGCTGAAGCGCCAGGGCTGGAACGTGGTCGGCCTGTTCATGAAGAACTGGGAGGACGACGACACCGAGGAATACTGCTCCTCCCGCCAGGACCTCATCGACGTGATGAGCGTCGCCGACCGCATCGGCATCGACGTGGAAGTGGTCAATTTCGCCGCCGAGTATCGGGAACGGGTCTTTGCCGAATTCCTCAAGGAATACCAGGCCGGCCGCACGCCGAACCCGGACATCCTGTGCAATTCCGAAATCAAGTTCAAGGCCTTCCTGGATCACGCCATGCAACTGGGCGCCGACAAGATCGCCACCGGCCACTACGCTGGGGTGCGGGAATTCGACGGCGGCTTCCAGCTCCTGAAGGCCGAGGACGGCACCAAGGACCAGAGCTATTTCCTCTACCGCCTCAACCAGTCCCAACTGTCCAAGACCCTCTTCCCCCTGGCCGACCTGTACAAGCGGGAAGTCCGGAAGATCGCCGAGCAGGAAGGGCTGCACGTCGCCACCAAGAAGGACTCCACCGGCATCTGCTTCATCGGCGAGCGGCCCTTCAAGGAATTCCTCATGCGCTACCTGCCTCCCAAGAAGGGCGAAATCCGCCGCCTGGACGACGGCAAGGTGTTGGGGGAGCACGACGGCCTCATGTACCACACCCTGGGCCAGCGGAAGGGCCTGCACATCGGCGGCGTCAAGGACAAGGGCCAGCCCGGGGGCGGCGACCACGACGCCTGGTTCGTGGCCGGCAAGGACATGGAGAAGAACGTTCTTTATGTCGTCCAGGGCCATGACCATCCGGCCCTCTACACCGACGAGCTGGTGGCCGAGCAGCTGTCCTGGGTGTCCGGGCGGGCGCCTCATGCCCATTGGGTATACACCGCCAAGCCCCGCTATCGCACGGCCGACCAGCCCTGCGAAGTGGAAAAGGTGGATGGCGAAACCTGCAAGGTGAATTTTGCCGAGCCTCAATGGGCACTGACCCCGGGGCAATCGGTGGTGCTCTACGAATCCCGGGTCTGCCTGGGCGGCGGCATCATCCGCTGATCGGCCATGGCCTGGGCGCTGCGGCGCTCAGGCGACTTCCAGAATGGCACGGGCGGCGCTGGCCGCCCCATTCTCCCTCACCATTTCCCGGCCCCGGCGGGCGAGCCGCTCCCGGGTACTCGCCTCGCCCAGGGTATTCACCGCTTCCAGTAGGTTGTTTTCCGTGAAGGGCGCGCAGGCCAGGCAGGCGCCGGCCTCCGCCAGGCGGCGGGTGCGGGCTTCCTGGTCGTCCAGCCCCCGGCCGAAGGGCACCAGGGTGGCGGCGACCCCGGCGAACAGCAGCTCATGGACGGTGTTGTAACCGGCGGCGGCGATGGCGCCGTCGAAGGCGGGCAGGACATCGAGCATGGGATAGCGGCCGTTCAGGACCGTGATGCCTTCCGCTGACCTTGGCGCTTCCCGCGCCAGGGGGCCGGCGCCCAGCACGAGATGGGCCCCGTCCAGGGAGAGCACGGCCCGGGCGGTGAGGTCCAGGGCCCGGGCGGCTTCCGGATCGCCGCCGCCGCCGAAGCTGGCGTAGAGCAGCATCCCTTCTTCCGGCAGGCCGAGGGCCCGGCGGGCGTCCCGGCGGGAAAGCAGCTCGTGGCGGTCCCGGATAAGGATGGGCCCCACGGCCCGGGCCTTGGCCGGCTCCGGCAGGTCCCCCGCCTGGTGGATGTCGTCGTGGGGGACGATGAGGAGGTCGTAGAGGGGCAGGGTGGCCTGCAGCATGCCGGTGAGGAAAGTCTCCCGGCGCTGCTCCCGGAAGACGAAGACGTTCTTCTGGCGCCAGCCGAGGACAGGGATCAGCTCGTCGAAGCTGCCGGCCGGGAAGGTATCCACCACCAGCACGTCCGGGTTGAAGCTGGACAGGGCGCTCCAGGTGACCGACTGGGCCATTTTCAGGTAGGTACCCCGGGCCAGGCCGCATTGCTCCCGGATGGTCTTGGAAGGCAGCTTCACGGCGGCGAAGCCTTCCCGGTAGATGACCCCATCGGCTTCCGAGGAGGTGATGAACAGGATTTCCGACTCCGGGGACTGGCGCCGCAGCGCCCGGGCGATGGCCAGGAGCCGGGTGACGTGGCCGAGGCCAAGGCCGTTCACGGCATAGAAGACGATGCGGGGTGCTGCCATCGGAAAATTCAGGAGTGGTCGGTGAAGCGGTTGGTGGAGGAGGATTCACTGCGCTCCTCCGCGGCCCGTCGGGCGCTGGCTTGCAGGGCTTCCTGGGCGAGGGCCGTGTCCCTTGCTGCGTTCAGGTCCAGGAGCGGCAGGGCGGCCAGGGCTGCCCCCGCTCCGGCGGCCAGAGCGGCACCGCCGGCCAGGCGGGCGACCTCGTCCAGGGGGCGTTGGGGCTGGAAACGGCCGGCCGGGATGTCCTGCCAGCCGGTCCTGGCGCCGTGGCGGCCGGCGTAGGGATCGTAGCCGGGGAGTTCGCTCCAGTGGGCGCGGCCGTCCTGACCTGTACGCACCGTCGGGGCCTGCCCCTGGTCGATCTGCTTGGCGCAATCGGGGCAGGCCAGCACCTCGGCCTGGGTATCGCCCCGCTTCAGGGCGAGTCGGCGGTAGGAATCGGCATTGGCCAGGGGGCGGGCGCAGAAGAAGCAGCCGGCCCGCTCTCCCATGGCGGCCAAGGCCTCGTCACCGTAGAGGCGGCGGGCCAGTTCGACGGCCTGGTTTGCGGCCAGCACGGCGTCCGCCACGGTCGGGGCCAGTTTCTTGCGGGCCGAGGTGTCGCCGGCCTTGGCCAGGGCCCACTTCTTCCGGGCGGCGGTTTCCACCCGGGTGGCGTAGTCGAGCAGGTTGCGCAGATCGGCGTTTTCACCCCGCGCCATGGCGTGCTCGACTCGGGTGAGGTCGGCGGCGACCTTGTCCAGACGGGCCTCGTCGGCAGCCAGGTCGAGCTTGGGCGCGGCCGGCGCCGATTTCCTGGAAAGCTGGCGGATGCGGACGAAATAGATGCCGATGGCCAGGGGAATGACGAACAGGACGACGAGCAGCACGGCCGCCCGCAGCCCGCCGGTACTGTCCGTCTCGGCGGCATCGGCCGCTTGGGCCAGGGCCCGGAAGGCCGGGCAAATCAGTAAACCCAGAATGAATCCATGGCGCATCGCATCCTCCCCGGCGTCCCCGATCGATATTGTTGCCGCAAGCATACACGAAGGCATGCTACGGTCGCCGGATGAACGCGGAAAACGCTTGCGGAACAATCCCTTGAGATTTGCGGCCGGCTATGACAACCTGCCGGTTCCGAACATCCTTGGGGAGAAGACGATGAGAACGAATCTGCGCACCCTGGCCGTCCTGCTGGGTCTGGCCGCCGCGGGGAGCGCCCTGGCCGCCTCGGACACCCTCCATGCCGTCCTGGAGGACAGCAAGGCCAGCGGCAAGGGGCTCAATTTCTATGTGAACGGCCAGGCCATCCCCGGCGTGGTGGTGAGCGTCGATGACCGCTACCTGGTGGCCCGCAGCCAGGGCCAGGGCACCATCGTCATTCGCCTGGATCGCCTCGATGGCGTCGCCGGATTCGTGACCTTGCCGGGGGTCGAAAAGAAGGCGCCCTAAGCCGCTTCAGCTGCGGCGGGGCGGAGGCGGCGGGGTGCCGGGGGCGCGGCGTCCGTGCTGGCCCTCGACCTTCTCCCCCTTTTCCTTGCCGCCGGGGGCGTAGTGCTCCACCAGGGCGTTGATTTCCGAGCCCAGCAGGATGACCAGCCCGGTGATGTAGAGCCAGAACATGAGGATGATCACCGCCCCGATGCTGCCGTAGGTGGCGCTGTAGTTGCCGAAGTGGGTGGCGTAGAACTTGAAGACCAGGGAGGCGGCGACCAGGAGCAGGACCGCCAGGACGCTGCCCGGGGTGATGAACTTGAAATCCTGCTTCACGTCCGGGCCCAGGTAGTAGATGAGGGCGAAGCCCAGGAGCAGGGCGAAGAAGATCATCAGCCAGCGGAAGGCCGCGAAGAAATCCAGCAGCACCGGGCTGAAACCGAAGCGGTCGCCGATCCAACCCTGTAGCGCGCCTCCCAGGACCACCAGGGAGAAGGCTCCGATCACCAGTACCCCGAAGAGCAGGCTGAGTCCAAAGGAAATGGAGCGGGCCTTGAGGAAGCTGCGGCCTTCCTTCACGTCGTAGGTGACGTTGAGCTGCTGCATGATGGCGTACATGCCCGCCGAGGCCGCCCAGAAGGTGGCGATGATGCCGAAGGAGAGAAGGCCGCCCCGCTGTTGCCCGGTGACCTCCCGCACTACCCCGTAGAACATGTCGGCGGCGCTGGCGGGCAGCACCTCCCGGAGCAGGTCCATGATGGCCTGGTCCACCCGGTGGATGGGCAGGTAGGGCAGCACCGCCATCAGGAAGATCATGGCCGGGAAGACGGCCAGGGTCAGCCAGAAACCCAGGGCGGCGGCGCCGTTGAAGATGTCGTCGTCGCTGATTTCCTGGTACAGCTCTCGCATGAAGCGCTTGGGGGAAATGCCGAAAACCATGGCCATCGGGGGATTTGCCGGAGGTTTTCCCGGCAGCAAGCGGCGTTCCCTGGGGCGGGCGCTTATCCGACGATGGCGGCCAGGATGGACTTCAGCAGGTGCCAGGTGCGGCCCACGGTTTCAACCTCCACCGCCTCGCCGGGGGCGTGGGCGCCCCGGATGGTGGGGCCGAAGGAAACGATATCCAGCCCGGGGTATTTTGCGCCGATGATGCCGCACTCCAGGCCGGCGTGGATGACCTGCACCTTGGCTTCGCCGCCGTATTCCCGCCGGTACACCGACTGGCACAGGGCCAGCAGGGGCGAGGCCGGATTGGGTGCCCAGCCCGGGTAGTAGCCCGTCTTCTCCACCGTCGTGCCGGAGAGGGCGAAGAGACTGGCGATCTCGTCGGCCAGGGCGGTGCTGCCGCTGTCGATGAGGGAACGGACCATGAAATTGCAGGCGCCGCCTTCCGGATTCAGCTCGGCCATGCCCAGGTTGTTGGAGGTTTCCACCACCCCGGGCACCCGGCGGCTCATGCGCCGCACGCCATGGGGCGCGGCATGGAGCGAGGCAAGCCAGATTGCCTGCTCGCCGGCGGCCATCACTTCCGCTGCCTGGGCCGGCTGGCAGGCGAGGGCCAAGCTTTCATCCACCCCGGCCAGTTCCTGGCGGAGAAGGGATTGCCATTCCGCCAGGGCCGCTTCCAGGGCGTCCTTGCTGCCGGCAGGGAGGGCGACGGTGGCAAAGGCTTCCCGGGGGAGGGCGTTGCGGGCGGTGCCGCCCTGGAGCCCCGAGAGGCGCAATGGGAAACGGCCCTCCAGGTCGCGCAGCACCCGCACCAACAGCTTGATGGCGTTGCCCCGCTCCTCATGGATATTCACCCCGGAATGGCCGCCCCGCAGGCCGGTGAGTTGAATTCGCCAAGCTTCGAAACCGGCCGGAAGAGGCTCGGCCTGGCCAGGGCGGGAGATATTCACGTCCATGCCGCCGGCGCAGCCCAGGAAGAATTCGCCCCAGTCTTCCGTATCCAGGTTCAGCATCAGCTTCCCCTCCAGGATGCCGGCGGCCAGGCCCCGTGCGCCGCCCATGCCGGCTTCCTCGTCCACGGTGAACAGGGCTTCGATGGGGCCGTGTTCAAGGTGCCGATCCTCCAGGGCGGCTAGGATCAGGGCCGCGCCGATACCGTTGTCGGCGCCGAGGGTGGTGCCTTCCGCCCCCAGCCAGCCGTCCTTCAGGACCGGGCGGATGGGATCCCGGGTGAAGTCGTGGGCGGTGTCGGCATTCTTCTGGCAGACCATGTCCAGGTGGGCCTGGAGGACGGTGCCGGGAGCCGACTCCCGGCCGGGGCTGGCGGGTTTACGGACGATCAGGTTGCCGGCTTCGTCT
>DASRUX010000304.1:0-10856 GCA_035655235.1 Rhodocyclaceae bacterium
CTACACGGCCATCGAGTACAAGTCCCTCATACGGAAACTGCGGGCAGTGCGGCCGGATATTTCCATGTCCTCGGACTTCATCGTCGGCTTCCCCGGCGAGACCGAGGAGGATTTCGAAAAGACCATGAAGCTCATCGACGACGTGGGCTTCGATACTTCCTTCTCCTTCATCTACAGCCCCCGTCCCGGCACGCCGGCGGTGGAACTGGACGACAGCACGCCTGCCGAAGTCAAGTCCGCCCGGCTCTCCCGGCTGCAGAAGCGCATCGAGGAGCAGGCCCAGGCCATCAGCGAAGCCATGGTCGGCAGCATCCAGCGGGTGCTGGTGGAAGGGCCGTCGAAAAAGGATGCCGGCGAACTCGCGGGCCGTACCGACAACAACCGGGTGGTGAATTTTGTCGGCAATCCGCGGCTGATCAACACCTTCGTGGAGGTGCGCATCACGGCGGCGCTCCCCCACAGCCTGAGAGGCGAAATCGTCACTCGTGAGACCTAACATCCCCCCCAAGAGCCGGCCGGTGGACATCGTCCTCTCGCCGGTGGACAACACCCTGCTCGCCAACCTGTGCGGCGCCCTGGACGAGAATATCCGCCAGATCGAGACCGCCTTCGACGTGGCCATCGCCCGCCGGGGCGAGCGCTTCACGGTGCGGGGCGAGCAGGCCAACCGGGCGGTCCAGGCCATCCAGCATTTCTATGTCCTGGCCCGGGAGCCCCTGTCGGTGGACGACATCCAGCTCGGCCTGATCGAACTCACCAATGCGCCGGTGCGCCGGGTTTCGACTGCCGAAGGGCCGGTGGATGGTCCCCAACTGGTCACCCGCAAGGCCGAACTCCACGGCCGCACGCCGCGCCAGATCGAGTACCTGAAGGCCATCCAGGCCCACGACATCACCTTCGGCATCGGCCCGGCCGGCACCGGCAAGACTTACCTCGCCGTGGCCAGCGCCGTGGATGCCTTCGAGCGGGACATGGTGGAGCGCATCATCCTCACCCGCCCGGCGGTGGAAGCCGGCGAGCGCCTGGGCTTCCTGCCCGGCGACCTGGCCCAGAAGGTGGATCCCTACCTGCGCCCCCTCTACGACGCCCTCTACGACCTGATGGGGTACGACCGGGTGTCCAAGCTCTACGAAAAGGGCGCCATCGAGATCGCACCCCTGGCTTTCATGCGGGGCCGCACCCTGAACCACGCCTTCATCATCCTGGACGAGGCCCAGAACACCACGCCGGAGCAGATGAAGATGTTCCTCACCCGCATCGGCATCGGCGCCAAGGCGGTGGTCACCGGCGACCTCACCCAGGTGGACCTGCCCAAGGGCCAGAAGAGCGGCCTGCGGGAGTGCCGGGAAGTCCTTGCCGACGTGCGGGGCCTGGCCTTTACCGAATTCCTGAAAGAAGACGTGGTGCGCCACCCCCTGGTGGCCCGCATCGTCGCCGCCTACGAAAGCCATCATGCCGCCCAGCCAAAGACTTAACCTCTCCGTGCAATACGCCTGCAACAAGGACGGCGTACCCTCCCGGGATGCCGTCCGGCGCTGGGCGAGGGCGGCCCTTGTCGGCGGCGGCGAAGTGACCGTGCGCTTCGTGGAGCCCGACGAGGGCCAGGAGCTGAACCGGGAATACCGGGGCAAGGACTACGCTACCAACGTCCTTTCCTTCCCCTATGAAACCGAGCCCGTGGTCATGGGCGACATGGTCATCTGCCCGGCCGTAGTCGAGCGGGAAGCGGCGGAGCAGGGAAAGCCGGTGGAGGCCCACTACGCCCATCTGGTGGTGCATGGTATGCTGCATTTACAAGGCTGGGACCACGACGACGACGCCGAGGCCCAGGATATGGAAAACAAAGAAAGGGAGATTCTCGCTGCCCTCGGCTACCCCGACCCGTATGCTTCGGAGTTGGCCCCGGCAGTCTCTTGACCCTATGGACAGTTCCAGTAGTAAACCGGGATTTCTAGAACGACTCTCATCCCTGCTGCTGCGCGAGCCTGAAGACCGCGAGCAGCTTCTCCAGCTTCTGCATTCGGCCTACGAGAAGAATCTCATGGACGCCGACGCCCTCACCATCATCGAGGGCGCGCTGGCAGCCTCCGAAACCCGCGTTACCGACGTCATGGTCCCCCGGGCCCAGATGGATGTCATCGATGTCGGCGAACCCATGAGCGACATCATCCCGGTGGTCATCGACACCGCCCACTCCCGCTTCCCGGTGGTGGACGGGGACCGGGACAACGTCCTCGGCGTGCTCCTGGCCAAGGACCTGCTGCGCATCCATACCGAAAAGGAATTCGACCTCCGCGACTGGCTGCGCCCGGCGGTGTTCATCCCGGAATCCAAGCGCCTCAACGTGCTGCTCCGGGAATTCCGGGTGTCCCGCAACCACATGGCCATCGTGGTGAACGAGTACGGCGGCGTCGCCGGCCTGGTTACCATCGAGGACGTGCTGGAGCAGATCGTCGGCGACATCGAGGACGAATACGACTTCGACGAGGCTCACGACAACATCCGCCTGGATTCCACCGGCCGCTACCGGGTGAAGGCCCGTACCGAGATCGAGGATTTCAACGAAGCCTTCAAGACCCAGTTCTCCGACGAGGAATTCGACACCGTCGGCGGCCTGGTGCTGCGCCACCTGGGGCGGGTGCCCAAGCGCAACGAGGTGGTGGATATCGACGGACTACGCTTCCAGGTCCTGCGGGCCGACAGCCGCCGCCTCTACACCCTGCTGGTGGACCCCGCCGGGGTTCCGGGCACGGGCACCAAGGGTTGATCCTCGACCGCTTCCCGGTCCGCCTGGGGGCGGCTGCCATCCTGGGGGCGGCTGCCATCCTGGGGGCGGCGGGGGTGTTCGCCTTCGCGCCCTTCGGGCTCTTCTGGCTGGCGCCCCTGGTCTGCCTCGGCTTCTTCCTCCTTCTGCGCCGGGCCGCCGGCGTCCGGGAAGCCTTCCTGGCCGGCTGGGCCTTCGGGGCCGGCTTCTTTCTGCTGGGGGTCTCCTGGGTCTATGTGAGCCTCTCGGTCTTCGGCGGCATGCCGTCCTGGCTGGCCGGATTCGCCACCCTCCTGTTCTGCGTCGCCCTGGGGCTTTTCCCGGCCTTGGCCGCCGCCGCCTTCAAGCGCCGGCAGCCGGACAGCGTGGTGCGCCAAGCCCTCTTTTTCGCCGCCCTGATGATGCTGGCCGATTGGCTGCGGGGTTGGCTGTTCACCGGTTTCCCCTGGCTGGCCCTCGGCTACTCCCAGGCCGCCCCGAGCCCTCTGGCGGGTTTCGCGCCCATCCTCGGCGTCCATGGCCTGGGGCTCATGGTCGCCGCTTCAGGCGCCCTGCTGGCCCGGTGGCGGATCGGGGTGCCCATGCTGGCCGCCCTGGTAGCGGCCAGCTTCGGCCTCCGGCAAGTGGCCTGGACAGAGCCGGTGGGCGAGCCCGTATCCGTGGCCCTGGTCCAGGGCAATATTCCCCAGGAAATGAAATTCAAGCCGGAGCATTTCGTCCGTACCTTGCTCACCTACCGGGATCTGGTCGCCGCCAATCCGGCCAAGCTCACGGTCCTGCCGGAAACCGCCTTCCCCGCCTTCCTGGACCAGATTCCCTCCGACTTCCTGGACGGCATGAAGCGCCTCGCCGCCCGCCAGGGGGGCGACCTGATCGTCGGCGCGGCGACGGGCGACCGGGAATACTGGAACAGCGCTGCCACCTTCGGGGCCTCTCCCACCCAGGTCTATAGCAAGACCCACCTGGTGCCCTTCGGCGAGTTCATTCCGCCCGGATTCGCCTGGTTCATGGCCATGGCCAATATCCCCATGTCGTCCTTCTCCCGCGGGGCGGATGTGCAGCCGCCCTTTGCCGTGGCCGGCCAGCGGGTGGCCGCCGACATCTGCTACGAGGACGCTTTCGGGGAGGAGATCATCCGCGCCCTGCCGGAGGCGACGCTGCTGGTGAATATGTCCAACACCGCCTGGTTCGGCCGCTCCCTGGCCCAGCCCCAGCATTTGCAGATTTCCCAGATGCGCGCCCTGGAAACTGGTCGGCCCATGCTGCGGGCCACCAACACCGGCATGACTGCCGTGGTGGCGCCCGATGGCGCGGTCCAGGCCGTCCTTCCGCCCTTCACTACCGGCGTCCTGCGCGCCGAGGTGCGGGGCTACCAGGGGCTCACTCCCTATGTCCGCCTGGGCAACTGGCCGGCCCTGATGGCGGCCCTGCTATTCCTCCTGGCCGCTTTTCTCCCGTCTCGCCGCCGGCCCGCCTGAAGTCCGGTAATGCCCGGATATGCATGCATCACGGTTTTGTGCCAGACTGCATATAAGCAATGATTGGAATGCTTATTGAGAATTGGCCGCATTACCGCAATTTCAACGCAAGGGGGATGACATGAAATCAAGAAGACTCGCTGTCCTGCTGCTCGCCGCCTGCGCCACCGGCGCCTGGGCGGAAACCCTGGAAATCTCCGGCGGCACCACGCCCCAGAAGGAAGTGATCGAACCCAAGCTGGAAGCCATCAAGGCGGCGACCGGTGTGGATATCAAGTTCAACGGTGTCGGCACCGGCAACGGCATGGTGGCCCTGATCGAAGGCAAGGTGCCGGTGGCGGCGGTGGGCGATGTCCTGGCCGATTCCGTCGAGGCCGGCAAGAAGGCCGCCAAGAACGAGGGCAAGGACCTCAAGGTGCCGGGCAACCTGATGTATTTCACCATCGGCAAGGACGAGCAGGTCATCATTGTCCACAAGACCAACCCGGTCAGCGCCCTCTCCAAGGCGCAGCTCAAGGATATCGCTACCGGCAAGGTCACCAACTGGAAGGACGTGGGCGGCCCCGACCTGCCCATCAAGGTGATCGTCACCAAGCCCGGCCTCGCTCCCGGCCAGTTCTTCCAGAAGATGTTCATGGACGGCGCGCCCTATGTCCAGGGCGCCACCGAAGTCCAGTCGCCCCGGGAAGTCATCACCTGGGTGTCCCGTACGCCGGGCGGTTTCGGCGCCGCGGCGGACGTGCATATGAGCGCCAATCCGGGGGACGCCAAGGTGGTGAAGGCGCCGCCCGCCGTGCGCACGCTGGGCCTGGTGACCATCGGGGAGCCGACCGGCGCCGCCAAGAAGGTCATCGACTTTCTGAAGACCAAATAAAGGCATGCGGAGGGCGGCGGGCACGCATCCGCCGCCCCCGGGAAAAACGCCGACAGGGAGGGAGTAATCATGCTGAACAATCTGAAAATCGGCACGCGGCTGATGGCCTTGACCGGGGCTCTGCTGGTGTTGCTGGCGGTGATCGGCTTCATGGGGCTTGGCGGCATATCGGGCACCAGCGAGGGCCTGCGCTCGGTTTATGAGAACAACACCGTGCCCCTGGTGCAACTGGGCAGCGTCCTGGACGATGTCTATCGTTCCCGCAGCCTGGTCATCACCGGCATGAGCGCCGACAGTTCCAGCGCCGCCGAGGTCCATTTCAAGGATGTGGCCAAGGCCAATCAGCAACTCCAGGAGAACTGGGGCGCCTACAAATCGGCGGCCAGTTCCGGCCACAGCAAGGAAGAGGCGGAGGCTTTCGAGGCTGCCTGGAAGGCCTACGCGGAATCCGGCGACAAGACCATTTCCCTGGCCAAGAGCGGCGACTACGAGACGGCCAGTTCCTTCATGAAGGGCGAGTCGGCCAAGAAGTTCGATGCCGCCCGTGGGGCGCTGCTCAAGCTCATGGTCCAGGAGCGGGAAGCGGCCAAAGCTTCCTTCGATGCGGTGAGCAAGTCCAATTCCAGCATCAAGACCGTGATGCTGGTGACCCTGATCATCGGCCTGGTGGCCGGTGCCTTGCAGTCCTACGCTACGGTGCGTTCCATCACCCGTCCCCTCGACCTCATGGAAGCGACCATCGGCGAGGTGGAAAAAAGTTCGGACTTCTCCAAGCGGGTGCCCGTGGTCGGCGACGACGAGGTGGGGCGGACCGCCAAGTCCTTCAACCAGCTCATGGCCGTCCTGCAGCAGTCCTTCGGCGTCCTCCTGGACAACGTGGCCAAGGTGTCCGAGGCCGCCCACCGGCTGTCCTCCGACGCTAAGCAGGTGGCATCCAGCACCGTCCAGGAGAGCGAGGACACCTCCAACATGGCGGCGACGGTGGAGGAGGTGACGGTCAGCGTGAACCACATCTCCGACAAGGCCCGGGACGCTCTCAGTATTTCCCAGCAGTCGGGCGAACTGTCGGTGCGGGGCGGCAAGATCATCGACGGGGTGACCGGCGAAATGGCCCAGATCGCCGAGGTGGTGCGGGGGACTTCCCAGACCATCGAGGAATTGGGCGATCACTCCAACCGCATTTCCAACATCGTCCAGGTCATCAAGGACGTGGCCGACCAGACCAACCTCCTGGCGCTGAATGCCGCCATCGAGGCGGCCCGGGCCGGCGAGCAGGGCCGCGGTTTCGCGGTGGTGGCAGATGAAGTGCGAAAGCTCGCCGAGCGCACCACCCTGGCTACCCAGGAAATCGGCCAGATGATCGGCGGCATCCAGTCCAGCTCCCATGCCGCGGTCAGCGCCATGGGCACGGCGGTGAGTCAGGTGGATGCCGGCGTCACCCTGGCGCGGCAGGCCAACGAGGCCATCGCCCAGATCCGGGACGGCGCCAACCAGGTCATCGAGGTGGTCAACGACATCTCCATCGCCCTGTCCGAGCAGAGCACCGCCAGCGACAGCCTGGCGACCCATGTGGAGACCATCGCCCGCATCGCCGAGCGCAACAGCGCTTCCGCCTCCGCCTCCGCCGAGGAGGCCCAGCGGCTGGACGCCATTGCCGGCGCCATGCGCCAGGCCGTCAGCCGCTTCCGCATCTGACGGAGCGCAATCCAGGGGCCGGCCGACCCGCCGGCCCCCATGCCCATGCCATCTGCCGGTGTTCCCGGTATCCAGATCGGCCCCAAAACCAAGTAAAATCCGAAGCTTTCCGTCATTCCGAAAGTGTTCAGATGAGCACCAAGCCAACTTTTCAGGAAGTGATCCTGCGACTGCAGGCTTTCTGGGACAAGCAGGGATGCGCCCTGCTGCAGCCGTACGACATCGAAGTCGGCGCCGGCACCTTCCACACCGCCACCTTCCTGCGCGCCATCGGCCCGGAGCCCTGGTTCGCCGCCTACGTCCAGCCCTCCCGCCGTCCCAAGGACGGCCGCTACGGCGAGAACCCGAACCGCATGCAGCACTACTACCAGTACCAGGTGGTGCTGAAGCCCTCCCCGGACAATATCCAGGAACTCTACCTCCAGTCCCTCGAAGCCCTCGGCATCGACTTGAAGGAGCACGACGTGCGCTTCGTCGAGGACGACTGGGAATCCCCGACCCTGGGCGCCTGGGGCCTGGGCTGGGAAGTCTGGCTGGACGGCATGGAAGTCACCCAATTCACCTACTTCCAGGAAGTCGGCTCGCTGACCTGCAAGCCGGTCCTGGGCGAGATCACCTACGGCCTGGAGCGCCTGGCCATGTACCTCCAGGGCGTCGAGAACGTCTATGACCTGGTGTGGGCCAAGAACGACCACCTGACCGTCACCTACGGCGACGTCTTCCACCAGAACGAGGTGGAGCAGTCCAAGTACAACTTCGAGCATTCCAACGTGGAAATGCTTTTCCGCCACTTCACCGACCACGAGTCCGAAGCCAAGCGCCTGATGGGCCTGTCCCTGCCGCTGCCGGCCTTCGAGCAGGTGATGAAGTGCTCCCACACCTTCAACATGCTGGACGCCCACGGCGCCATTTCGGTGACCGAGCGGGCCGCCTACATCGGCCGCGTCCGGGCCCTGGCCCGGGAAGTGGCCCAGGCCTATTACAACTCCCGGGAAGCCCTGGGCTTCCCGATGTGCAAAGGCAAATAACATGCACGCCACCCTGCTCGTTGAACTCCTGACCGAGGAACTGCCGCCCAAGGCCCTGTCCCGCCTGGGCGAGGTGTTCTCTGCCCAGATCCACGCCGGCCTTTCCGACCGCAACCTGGCCGCCGGCGAAGGCGGCTACCAGTGGTTCGCCACGCCGCGCCGCCTGGCTATCCAGGTGCCGAACGTCCTGGCCGTGGCACCGGACGCCACCGCCTTCGAGAAGATCATGCCGGTCTCCGTGGCCCTGGACGCGGCCGGCAACCCGACCCCGGCCCTTCTGAAGAAGCTGGAAGCCAAGGGCATCCCGGTTTCCGAGCTGCCCAAGTTCGAGAAGCGCATGGACGGCAAGTCCGAGACCTTCTTCTACCAAGCCACCGTCAAGGGTGCCGCCCTGGACGACGTGCTGGCCGGCATCGTTGCCGACGCCCTCAAGAAGCTGCCTATCCCCAAGCTCATGCGCTGGGGCGACAAGGACGTGCAGTTCGTGCGTCCCGTCCATGGCCTGGCCATGCTCCACGGCAACCGGGTCGTTCCGGGCCAGGTCCTGGGCCTGGAGAGCGGCAAGACCACCCGCGGCCACCGCTTCCTGGGCGAGAAGGAAATCGCCATCGTTTCCGCCGACGGCTACGCCGACACCCTGAAGAGCCGGGGCAAGGTCATCGCCGACTTTTCCGAGCGCCGGGAAAACATCCGGGAACAGCTCGACGCCAAGGCCAAGGAACTCAACGCCACAATCAACAAGGCCGAAGGCCTGCTGGATGAAGTCACTTCCCTGGTGGAATGGCCGGTGGTGTATGTGGGCGAGTTCGAGGCCGAGTACCTGGAAGTGCCCCAGGAATGCCTTATCCTCACCATGCAGCAGAACCAGAAGTACTTCCCCCTGCTGGATGCCCAGGGCAAGCTCATCAACAAGTTCCTGATCGTCTCCAACATGCAGGTGGCGGACCCCATCCACATCGTCTCCGGCAACGCCCGGGTGGTGCGGCCCCGTCTGTCCGACGCCCGCTTCTTCTTCAACCAGGACCGCAAGGCGAGCCTCGCCTCCCGCCTGGAAAAGCTGGGCAGCGTCGTGTACCACAACAAGCTGGGCTCCGTGCTCCAGCGGGTCGAGCGCCTGGAAGCCCTGGCCGGCAAAATTGCGACCCGCCTGGGCGCCCACGCCGACCTGGCCGCCCGCGCCGCCAAGCTGGCCAAGGCCGACCTGGTCACCGACATGGTGGGTGAATTCCCCGAGCTGCAAGGCATCATGGGCCGCTACTACGCCCTCCATGATGGCGAGGACAAGGCCGTGGCCGACGCGGTGCAGAGCCACTACCAGCCTCGCTTCGCCGGCGATGCCCTGCCCGTGGGCAACGTCGCCTGCGCCGCGGCCCTCGCCGACAAGCTGGACGCCCTGGTGGGCTTCTTCGGCATCGGCCAGATTCCCACCGGCGACAAGGACCCCTTCGGTCTGCGCCGTGCCGCCCTGGGCGTGCTGCGCATCCTGATGGAAACCCCGCTGCCCCTGGACCTGGCCGAGCTGATTGCCGACGCCGCCGCCGGCTTCGGCGCCGGTGTGCTGACCCAGCCTGTGGCCGACCCGCTCCTCGACTTCATGCACGACCGCCTGCGCGGCCTGCTCCGCGACGCCGGCCATGCCCAGGACGCCGTTGAGGCCGTTCTGGCCCAGCGCCCGACCCGCATCGACCGGGTGCCCGCCAAGCTGGCCGCCGTCCGGGAATTCCTGCGTCTGCCGGAAGCCCAGGCCCTGGCGGCAGCAAACAAGCGCATCGGCAACATCCTCAAGAAGGCCGAGGGCGCCATCCCCGCGCCGGACGTGGCTCTCTTGAAGGAAGACGCCGAGAAGGCCCTGTTCGACAAGGTCACCCACATCACCCCCCTGGTGAAGTCCCATGTGGCCGCCGAGGGCTACACCGAGGCCCTGCGCGAGCTGGCGACGGTGCGGGAAGCGGTGGATACCTTCTTCGACCAGGTCATGGTCAATGTGGACGAGCCGCTCCTGCGGGGCAACCGCCTGGGCCTCCTGACGGCGCTGTTCGAGCAGCTCAACGCGGTGGCCGATATCTCCCGGCTGGCGGTAGAAAAGTGAAACTGGTCATCCTCGATCGCGACGGGGTGATCAACTTCGACTCGGCCCAGTTCATCAAGAGCCCGGCCGAGTGGAAGCCCATCCCGGGCAGCCTGGAAGCCATCGCCCGCCTCAACCAGGCGGGCTACCGGGTGGTGGTGGCCACCAACCAGTCGGGGGTGGGCCGGGGCCTGTTCGACATGGACACCCTGAACACCATCCACGAGAAGATGCACAAGTCCCTGTTCGCCGTCGGCGGCCGGGTGGACGCCATTTTCTACTGCCCTCATGCCGCCGATTCCGCCTGTGATTGCCGCAAGCCCCGGGCCGGCATGTTCAAGCGCATCGCCGAAACCTTCAATGTGAACCTGAAGGACGTGCCGGCGGTGGGCGATTCCCTGCGGGACCTCCAGGCCTGCACCGAGGTGGGCTGCCTTCCCATCCTGGTCCGTACCGGCAAGGGCGAGAAGACCAAGGCCGACGGCAACCTGCCCGAAGGCACCCTGGAATTCGCCGATCTGGCCGGCGTCGCCGACTGGATTCTGGGCAAGAAAGAAGCATGATGGTCCTGCGTTCTACCCTGTTCCTCCTGTGGACCCTGGTGATCACCCCGATCGCCGGCATCCTCGTCGTCCCCTCAGCCCTCATCAGGGGCATCTGGGGATTCCACCTGGTCTACGTCTGGCGGCGGTGCTTCATGTGGGGGGTGCATGCCATCCTCGGCATCAAGACCGAGATGCGCGGCCTGGAGAACATGCCCAAGGAGCCCTGCGTCATCCTGGCCAAGCACCAGTCGGCCTGGGAAACCGTGGCCCTCCAGGACCTGGTGCCGGTGGGCCATTACTGCGTCTTCGTGCTGAAGAAGGAACTCCTGCACCTGCCCTTCTTCGGCTGGGCCCTGGCCGCCATGCGCATGATCTCCATCGACCGGGCCTCCGGCAAGGAAGCC
>DASRUX010000305.1:0-4755 GCA_035655235.1 Rhodocyclaceae bacterium
ATCCGCGACTTCATCGACAACTCCGGCAACCCGGAAAAGGGCCGCCGTATCCAGTTCGAGATCGACATGGAGCGGGTCCGCACCGCCCCCGGGGAGCAGACCTATCTCGCCATGGGCAAGCGCCTGATCCTGCTCCTCGGCCAGATGTCCGATCTCTTTCGGGACATCCAGGCCATCGCCAGCCGGGAGAACGTCAAGCGGGTGCCGGCGAGGACCCAATGACCTTTGCCGACTGGCCCGCCGGCCGGGGTGAGCCATGGAAACGCCATCGGTTCCAGACTTCGACACCCTGGTCATTGGCGGCGGTCCCGGTGGGCTTACCGGTGCCCTCTACCTGGCCCGCTTTCGCCGCCGGGTGCTGGTGGTGGATGAGGGCTGTAGCCGGGCGGCCCGCATTCCCCGCTCCCACAACATGCCCGGTTATCCGGACGGCGTCATGGGGGCGGAGCTGGTGGCCTCCATTCGCCGGCAGGCGGAGCGGTACGGTGCCGAGATGGCGGTCGGCCGGGTGGATGTCCTGGAGAAGGTCGAGGAAGGCTTCATCGCCCGCTGGGGCGCTGAAGTCGTTCGGGCCCGGACGGTGCTCCTGGCTACCGGCGCCAGCGACATCGAGCCGCCGGTCCCCTATCTGGACGAGGCGGTGCGTACCGGCGCCCTGCGCTACTGCCCGGTGTGCGACGGCTACGAGGTTATCGACCAGGCCGTGGGCATCATCGCCGATGGTCCCGCCGGGGTTCGGGAAGCCCTTTATCTGAGGAGTTTTACGCCGCGGCTGACGGTATTCCCCGTTTCCGGGGAAGTGAACTTCTCAGCGGAGGAACGCCGTCAACTTGCCGAGGCCGGGGTCGCCCTCTCGACAGAACCGGTGGGCAGCATCCGGCTGTGGAATGGAACGGTCACCGTCCGCCACGGGAACCGGGAAACCCCGTGCGACTCCCTTTACGGCGCCCTGGGTATGCATGTCCACACCGAACTGGTTCCGGCAGCCGAGCGGGACGGTAGCGGCTATCTTGTTACCGATAGCCACCAGCAGACCAGTATCGACGGCATCTACGCCGCCGGTGACGTGACTCAGGGGCTCAACCAGATCAGCGTCGCCATGGGTGAAGCCGCCATTGCCGCGTCCGCCATCCACCTTGCCCTGGGATGTGCCTGGCGCTGATCGCCGGTGCAGGGCCGCAGACCTGCCGGTTCAGGATTTGCGGTTTTCATATATGCAATCGATTGGCATATGGTTAATTCGGGACGGTGCCGGAGTTTGACGGTAAACTGACAGGAACGATGCGGTCGACCAGACGCAAGTTGCCGCCGGTATATCGATATTCCCAAGACATGCCGAATAACATATCGCTTTTCCAACAGAGTCCGGCCATGAACACCTGCTTTGCCATCCTGCTTTCGACGGCATTCTTCCCCACTGTCTTCCGCCTTGGCAGCGGAATCCGCCCGGTGGCCCGCTGATGTTCGGGCGTTATCTCGAACCCCGGGAGCTGCAGCTCCGTGCCCTCATGGTGACCACGGTCATTGCCGCCGGCGCCGGCTTGGCGGTGCTCCTCTTCTTCGAAGAATTCCATGGCGTCCTCCTGCCCGCCCTGGCGCTCCAGGAAAAGTGGGGGGCAGCCATCGGCATGGTGGTGACGGTCGTCATCGCCTCCAAGGCCCAGCGGATTGTTTCCCTGCTCTTCTACCGGGATGCCTTGTACGGGGCCAGCCGGCACGACCAGCAGGTCACCCAGCGGGCGTCGTCCTCGGAAAAGGCGGGGGGCGAGGTGGCCGGTGAGCTGCGGCAGGTTCCGGGCTACAACACCGTGGTCCGCAACCAACTGGAGCTGGTGATGCAGGCCACGGAAAAGGCCGCCTTCGACATCGCCGAGCGCCTCCAGGCCATCGACGAACTGGTCTCGGGCATCAACCGCTACGCCGACGCCAGCGCCAGCGAGTCCAGCGGCATGCTGGATGCGGCCGAGCAACGCATCACCCAGAACCGCCAGCTCATCGCCACCCTGGACGCCTACATCCAGGAGCGCATTGCCGAGAGCGAGCTGGACCGGGACCGGGTGAGCCAGGTGATCGAGCGGACCCAATCCCTGCAATCCCTGGCCGACCTGATCCGCAGCATCGCCGCCCAGACCAACCTGCTGGCCTTGAACGCCGCCATCGAGGCCGCCCGGGCCGGGGAGGCGGGGCGGGGCTTCGCCGTGGTCGCCGACGAGGTGCGGAAGCTTTCCGATTCCACCCAGAAGGCGGTGACCCAGATTACCGAGGGCATCCTGGTGGTCACCGAAACCATCGAGTCCCAATTCGCGGAGAAGCTGTCCCATACCAGCATCGAGGCGGAGAGGGCGGCGCTGCAGCGCTTCTCGTCCCAACTGGAAGACCTGGGGAACGATTACAAGGAAGTGACGGACCACGAAACTCACGTCCTCAACAACCTGCGCAACGACAGCCACAAGCTGGCCGACATGTTCATGAGCGCCCTGGCCAGCATCCAGTTCCAGGACGTGACCCGGCAGCAGATCGAGCAGGTCATCGGCGCCCTGCAGCGCCTCGACGACCATGCCGAATCCCTGGCGACCCGCCTGGAGCGCCACGACGACACCGCCTTCACTTTCGAACCCTTGTCCCGGAAGCTGGATGAAATCTACGGCAACTATGTGATGGCCTCCCAGCGGGATGTCCATCTGGCTGCTGTCGGCGGCGCCGCCCCGGAAGCCGATGCCCACGGCCCCAAGGTGGAGCTTTTCTGACAGCCCCGACAGACCAAGAACATGGAAGAAATCTACGCAGTATTCGCCCAGGAAGCCCGGGAACAGCTCGCCGAGCTGGAAGCCGGCCTGCTGCGCATGGAGCAGGGCGACACGGACCCGGAAACCATCAACGCCATCTTCCGCGCCGCCCACACCGTCAAAGGCGGCGCCGGGGTGGCCGAGCTCGGCCTGATCGAGCGCTTCACCCATGGGGTGGAGAACGTCCTGGACAAGCTGCGTAACGGCGAAATCTCCATCAGCGGCCCGCTCATCACCGTGCTCCTGCGCTGCTGCGACCACTTGGCCGGGCTGCTCGACCGGGTGGACAGCCGGCAGTACGGCGACGACGAGACCGCCCGGGCCCAGGGCGACGCCCTCGGCGAGGAACTGCGCGCCTTCCTGGGCGACGCCCCGGCCAAGGAGGCCCATCCCGCCACCCAGGAGCTCCCCGTGGAATCCGAGGGCGGGGGCGAAACCCTGAGCGACTGCTGGCACATCTCCATCCGCTTCGGCCGGGACGTGCTGCGCCAGGGCATGGAGCCCGCCACCTTCCTCAAATTTCTCCTCAACCTGGGGGAGATCGCCCACATCACCACCCTGTGGGACAACCTGCCGGCCGCCGAGGAGATGGACCCGGAGTCCTGCTACCTGGGCTTCGAGATCAATTTCCGCAGCAAGGCGGAAAAGGCCGCCATCGAGAAGGTCTTCGACTTCGTCCGGGACGATTGCGATCTCCATATCCTGCCGCCCCACAGCCGCATCGGCGACTTCATGGACCTGATCCAGAACCTGCCCGAGGAAACCATGCGCCTGGGCGAAATCCTGGTGAAGAGCGGGGCGCTCACCCAGGAGGAGCTGGAGATCGGCCTGCGCCAGCAGCAGGCGGCCATGGGCGAGCTGGACGAAGGCGGCATGGCGCCGCCCCTGGGCGCCATCCTCGTCGAGACGAGGGCCGTCCAGCCGGAAATCGTCGAAGCCGCCATCGGCAAGCAGAAGCAGGTGGCCGAGAAGAAGGCCGCCGAAGCCCGTCTCATCCGGGTCCAGGCGGACAAGCTGGACCAGCTCATCGACCTGGTGGGCGAACTGGTCATCGCCGGCGCCTCCACCAATCTCCTGGCCCGGCAGAGCAAGCAGCGCAATCTGGTGGAATCCACCTCCATCCTCTCCCGCCTGGTGGAACAGATCCGGGATGCCGCCCTGCAACTGCGCATGGTCCAGATCGGCGAAACCTTCAACCGCTTCCACCGGGTGGTGCGGGACGTGAGCCGGGAGCTGGGCAAGGACATCGAGTTGGCGATCAGCGGCGGCGATACCGAACTGGACAAGTCGGTAGTGGAGAAGATCGGCGACCCGTTGATGCACCTGGTGCGCAATTCCCTGGACCACGGCATCGAGCCGGCGGAAACCCGCCTGGCCCGGGGCAAGCCCGCCCAGGGGCGGGTCTCCCTCCATGCCTGCCACGACTCGGGCAGCATCGTCATCCAGGTATCGGACGACGGCGGCGGCCTCAACCGCGCCCGCATCCTGGCCAAGGCCGTGGAGCGCGGCCTGGTCCCGCCCAGCCAGGAGCTGGACGACCAGGAAATCATCAATCTCATTTTCGAGCCCGGCTTCTCCACCGCCGAGCAGGTGTCCAACCTGTCCGGCCGGGGCGTGGGCATGGACGTGGTCCGGCGCAATATCCAGAACCTGCGGGGCACCGTGGAAGTGGCCTCGGTGGAAGGGGAGGGCAGCACCTTCACCATCCGCCTGCCCCTGACGCTGGCCATCATCGACGGTTTCCTGGTGGGGGTGGACAAGTCGTCCTACGTCATTCCCCTGGATTCCGTCATCGAGTGCATCGAACTCAAGACCGACGCCGGGGACAACGATTACCTCAACCTGCGGGGCGAAGTCCTGCCCTTCCTGCGCCTGCGCCGCCTGTTCGAGGTGGAAGGCCAGCGGCCCGTACGGGAGAACGTGGTGGTGGTGCAGTTCGGCGGCCTCAAGGCGGGCATCGTGGTGGATC
>DASRUX010000306.1:0-12624 GCA_035655235.1 Rhodocyclaceae bacterium
CGGGTGATGGAGTCGAGCAGGATGACCACGTCCTTCTTGTGCTCGACCAGGCGCTTGGCCTTCTCGATGACCATTTCAGCCACGGCGACGTGGCGGGTGGCCGGCTCGTCGAAGGTGGAGGCCACGACCTCGCCCTTCACGGTGCGGGTCATTTCGGTCACTTCCTCGGGACGTTCGTCGATGAGCAGAACGATCAGCACCACATCCGGGTGGTTGGTGGTGATGGCATGGGCGATATGCTGGAGCATCACCGTCTTGCCGGACTTGGGCGGCGCCACCAGGAGGCCCCGTTGGCCGGCGCCGATGGGGGCGATCATGTCGATCACCCGGCTGGTGATGTTCTCTTCGGCCTTGATTTCCCGTTCCAGGCGCAGCATACGGGTCGGATGCAGCGGCGTCAGGTTCTCGAACATGATCTTGTTCTTGGTCGCCTCGGGGGGCATGCCATTGATCTTGTCGAGCTTGGTCAGCGCCACGTAGCGCTCGCCGTCCTTGGGGGTGCGGATTTCGCCCTCGATGGAGTCGCCGGTCCGCAGATTGAAGCGGCGGATCTGGGAGGGGGAAACGTAGATATCGTCGGTGTTGGCCAGGTAGGAGGTTTCCGGGGAACGAAGGAAACCGAAGCCGTCCGGCAGTACTTCCAGGGTGCCGTCACCGTAGATGCATTCGCCTTTCTTTGCCTGGCCTTTGAGGAGGGCGAAGATGAGCTCCTGCTTGCGCATGCGGTTGGCGTTCTCGATGCCGGCTGCGGCCGCCATATCGAGCAATTGGCTGACGTGGAACGTCTTGAGTTCTGAGAGTTGCATTGTGCGATTGCGTGGCGCCGTGGAGGGATGGCCGATTGGCCGGGCGCAAGTGTTTAGAGGGGGAGCTCTTTGCAGGCCTGCTGCGCAGGACGCGCAGTCAGGCCGGCAGGGTAAGACGATTACAGGTTGCTGTCAATGAAGGCGGTCAGCTGGGACTTGGACAGCGCGCCGACCTTGGTGGCTTCGACGTTGCCGTTCTTGAAGATCATCAGGGTGGGGATGCCGCGGATGCCGAACTTGGCCGGGGTGGCCTGGTTGTCGTCGATATTGACCTTGGCGACCTTCAGCTTGCCGGCGTATTCGGAGGCCACTTCGTCGAGGATGGGAGCAATCATCTTGCAGGGACCGCACCATTCAGCCCAGTAATCGACCAGCACCGGCTGCTGCGACTGCAGCACCTCGGCTTCGAAGGTGTCATCGGTGACGTAATGGATGTGCTCGCTCATGAGTGCCTCGTGAATGGGGAAAAAGCGCAGGGGGATATGGAGGAAGTCCGAATGCGCCGCAGAAGGGCGCCGGAAAATTCGAGGGAATGCTAGCGAAAAAAGAACAACAAGGGAAGCCTTCCATTTCCGTGCAATTTACGCGGTTAACCGCCGCTGACATACTCTTTAAGGGTGTGTGACCGATGGGTGGGATTAAAATTCCCCGGATGCCGTCAGGGAAATCCGGCATGATCTTCAGGTGTGATAAATAGCATTGATGGATGAGGTTTTTCGTTGACCGACCCGTACCAGCTCTTCGCCGATAAACTGACCCATGCCTATCGGCGATCGGGAAGGGTTTTCATCCACGGTACTGTGATCGCCGTTGCGTTGTCCGGGTTCCTCCTGACCGAAATGGCGCCGTCGGCAGTGGCGGCGTGGCTAGTCTTCCTGCTGGGGACCATGGGCTATCACTGCTACCTGGGCAAGCGGATGATGTCGGTGGAAAAGCGGGCCATGAGCGGCATCAATACCGGTGGCCTGATCATTGTCGCCGCCCTGGCAGGGCTGGGATGGGGTTCTGGAGCGGCCTTCCTTCCCTTTGTTTCAACCCATCTGCAACTGCTGGTCATCCTGACCCTGACTGCCATCGCCGCTGCCTCGTTGCCCCGCATGGCAGCCCTTCCCGTCATCCATGCGGCGTTCATGGCGGGCCTCTTCATTCCCATCCTGATTGCGCTGATGGTCGTATTCGGCATCGAGCGCTGGATGATGGCGACTGTCCTGTTGCTGATCTGGGGCGGGCTGACCGATGAGGCGCGCAAGGCCCATGCCGATCTGATCGAAATCTACAGCACCCAGCAGTCCCTGGAAGCCGAGACGGTGCGCGACCGGCTCACCGGAATCCCCAATCGCCGTTCCTTCGACATCACCCTGGAAAGGGAGTGGCGGCGTGCCCAGCGCCTGCAGGTGCCCATCTCCGTCATCCTGATCGATGTGGATTTCTTCAAGAAATACAACGACCGCTACGGCCACCAGGACGGCGACCTGTGTCTGACCCGGGTGGCCAAGGCCCTGGCCGGAGGGGTTCGACGGGCGGGGGACCTGGTGGCACGCTATGGCGGAGAGGAATTCGTGGCGGTCCTTTTCAACTCCTCCCGGGACGATGCCTTTGCCGTGGCCGAAGGGCTGCGCCAGGCGGTGGAGGCGCTTGGCATAGAACACGAGGATGCTGGCGGAGGAATCGCCACCATCAGCCTCGGCGGGGCAACCTGTATCCCTTCCCTGGAAGAGGGGCCTGAAGCTCTCGTCCGCGAGGCGGATATGGCCCTCTATCAGGCCAAGGCCGCCGGCCGCAATCGAGTGGCCTGGTCAGGGGGCGAACGGCTGGCGCGATTGGCGGTGTAGGGAAATGCGTCAGTGCTGTAGGGAAAATCTGTAGGGCATTCCTTGGAGATCGATTCGGGCGGTCTTATACTTAGTGAAAATACTCACAAAAGTAATAAGGTTACCCCGACGGGAAATTGATCGGCTGTTCAAGGAGAGCACTCATGTTGAAGTCCCGTTTCATCCAATTTTTCAAGGACGAAGAAGGCGCCACTGCCATCGAATATGCGCTGATGGCTGCCATGGTAGCGGTGGTCATTGCCACCTTCGTGACCCCGATCGGCACCAAGATCAAGGCGATCTTCGATTCCATTTCCTCCAGCCTCGGCTCGGGAACGACTTCCGGCGGCGGTACTGGCCAGTAGGCTTTCTTATCCCGCGCTTGGCGGAGGTGGGGGTGCCGCAGCTGTGGGTCGGCCTGTCGGCCCTGTGGGCCGTTGCCTTGGCTTATTCCGATTGCCGCCATCGCCGCCTCCCTAATGTTGCAACCCTCGGCGGTGGGCTGATCGGTTTGCTGGCTTTGGCTGTGACGGGTACCAGCCCTCTGGGCGCCAGCGGTATGTCCATGCTTGCCGGTTCCGGCCTGGCTCTTCTATTGACGCTACCCGGCTACTTCCTGCGCCAGCTGGGGGCCGGCGACGTCAAGCTCCTGCTTGCCGTGGCGCTCCTGGGCGGGACGGCGGCGGTGCTGGCGGCTTTTGTCGTCGGGGCACTGGTCACGGTGGCGGCGGCGGGGCTCTGGATTTTCGTGGCGCCCCGCTTCGGCCTCATGCCTGGGTCCGGACGCTGGCTGCCATTCGGGGCTGGCTTGGCGCTGGGCTTTGTCCTGGCGATAGCCGGCGGCCAAGTGGGGGAGGTGCAATGGCCCCAATGAAGCAATCCCGCGGCTTGAGGCGGCAGAAGGGGGCGGCGGCCATCGAGTTCGCCATCATCTTCGTGCTGTTCTTCGTGCTGTTCTATGCCATCGTGGCCTATTCCCTGGCCATGCTGCTCATGCAGGGGCTGACCCAGGCGGCGGAGGAAGGCGTACGGGCGGCCATCGCCGTCAATCCCCTATCCTATGCCAACGAGGCCGCCTACAAGTCCAGCGTCGAAGCCACGGCCAAGAACCGGGCGGCAGCGGCGCTGTCCTGGCTGCCGACCAAGGCTCGCCAGCAGGTGGTCACCGGCAACCAGATCACGGCTGTGTTGAGCAACTCGGTGGTATCCGTCACCGTGACCTATCCCAATTACTCCACCAACGGTCTGGTGCCGACCCTGGTCATTCCCCTGGTCGGCGCCGTGCCGCGGGTACCCGCCAATCTGGTGGGGCAGGCTTCCCTGCAGATTCAGAATTAGAGCGGATTCACCCTGACCGGACACGCTGCACTGCCTGGCTTTGGGATGCAGCGCCAGGCGCCGGTCGCGCGGTGCAGTGATCTGCACAAGCGAGCGGCAACGCAGCGATGCGCCCAAAGCCAGGCAGCCCTTCGGGTCAAGGTGAGGGCAGGCGATCGCTGCGTTGCCCGGCTTGGCCAGGGATCACCCTGGCCGGCGCCGCGCGCCTTGCGCTCATCCTGCCCTGACCTTGATGCAGCGTGTCCGGTCAGGGTGAATCCGCTCTAGATCACCAACTGGGAACCGCCGGTGTATTCGAGGCCTTCGAGGGTCACGTCGAGGCCACCGAGCTGTATGCCCAGGAGCTTGAGCAGCGGGTCGAGAAGCTGGGTGCCGATGCCGCTCAGGAGCGGTGACAGCACCGTGTTGATCAGGGGGCCCAGGAGGCCGTTGACGATCCCTTTGGCCACGCCTTCGAGCAGGACGCCTAGCGCCCCCAGGACACTCAAGTCCGGTTCGAGGGTGATGGCGTTGGGGTTGCCGGAAAGGGCGTTGGCCAGGCTGCCGCCGACCGGGCTGGCAATGCTCTGGGTGGCCGGCAGATGGCCCGCGACCGGAGTGGCGACATCGTAGGTCAGGGGAGTGGAACCGGCGGGCTGGATGGGCAGATTGAGGCCGATGTGGATGGGGATGGGGATGCCCAGCACCTTGGCCGTCGCCGTGGCGGTGCCCGTGCCGGACGAACCCGTCAGGCTGAGGGCGGCGATTCCCGGCGTGGCGCCGATCACTGCCTGGGTGGCGCCCGCCCTGGCGGACAGGTTTTCGAGATGGGCCTCCCCCTGGGCGACGGTGGCGGACAGGCCCAGATCGAGAACGATGCCCGTGCCGGCCACCGTCAGGTCCGAGTTTACGGCCGCAGTCACCCCGATCTGGGCGGTGCGGGCCTGGGCGCACCAGCGGCCAACCGCATCCTTGCCCGGGGGGCCGACGGCGATCTGGGGGGGCTCGATGATATCGATGCGGCTGCTGACCGCCAGCAGCTTGCCGGCCTGGATGGACAGGGGCAGGGACACCGCGTGCTGGTGGTTGGCCACCATGATGGTGGTGTTCACCAGATCGAAGACATTGATGCCGACCTTGCCCGCCGCGTCGCTGGCGGGAACCTTCACGTCCAGCACATCCCCCAGGCGCACCGTGGCCTGGTTCACCGCGGCGGCGGCGCCGATGGCATGGAGGGCATCGATAGTCGCCTGGGCGGCCCCCTGTTGCTGGAGGGCGCCGGCGGTCAGGTTCACGATGTCGGCCACCGACAGGTTGGTATCGAGGAGCCCCTCCACCGAACCGACGGTCCCGCTGGCCCTTACCAATTGGGCAAGATTGACGTCGGTACTGGCCAGCCCCCGATAGGAAACGGCGTCCAGGGCGAGGCTGCTGCCCAGCAGTCCGCCCAGCAGGCCGTTGAGGAGCGAAGCGTCTTCGTTGGTGGTGTTGATCCGCAGGGCATAGCTGCCGGCGGAAAAGGTGGCGTGGGGCGGTTCGCCCCGGGCGGTGGCCTCGGCGGAGATCAGGGTGCTCTTGCCGAAGAAGCCGCCCAACACCAGGCTGGCAGGCACCGAGTTGGTGGCCAGCACATGGACGGCATCGTTCCCGCTGCCCAGTTGGAATTTGCGCAGGCCGTTTACCGTGGTCAATCCGCCCACCTCGACCCGGTTGGGGCTGACGCCCAGATCGCCGGCAAAGCCATTGCGCTTGGCGGCGGCCTGGGCGATGGCCGCGGCGTTGCCCGGGTTGCGTCCGCAATCCAGGCTGCGTGCCGCTTCCAGGGCCGCGATGTCGGCGATGGACTGGAGCTGGCGGCGCTGGAACCAGAGTCGCCCGGTGTCCACCGCCAGGGCGGTGAACAGGAGGGCAAGGAGCAGCGTCAGGATGCCGAAAAGGCCGATGGCCCCCCGCTGCCGGGCCGGCCCTGGACGGACCTCAGCGGGATGCCGTGCCTGCACCCAGTTCCTCCCGGTCGAACCGCTGGGGGATGGGATGGCTGAAGCTCTTGCGATAGCGCTCATGGACCTGTTCCTGGACCGGGCCGGAAAGGGGCTGGGCCTTGGGGGATGCCTGCCGGCCTTGCCGCTGGTTGTCGAGCCACTGGCGGGTCTCGGCGCCGGCCGCTGCCGGGGGAGACACCGCTTCCGGCGATGCCGGCTGCTCGTCCGCGATGGCGGTGCCGCCCAGAATCCACAGGGCCACCAGCCATTTCCATTGATGCCGCTTCATTGTCTATCTCCTTGTTGGCCGGCCAGGCGCGCCGCCTCCTGGCGCAGCTTCGCCAATTCCTTGTCGTCCATCTGGTGGCGCCGGCCCAGGCTTTCGGCCTCGGCGGGCTTCCCTTGCAGGTAATAGAGCAGCGCCAGGTTGAGGGCGGCCTTGCGGTCCTCGGGGTCCAGGTCCTGGGCCGTGAGGAATTCGAAGCGGGCGCCCTCCAGGTCGCCGGACAGCATCAGGGCGTAGCCCAGGTCGCTGCGTACCCGGGCATCTACCGCCAGCCCCTGGCGGGCTTGGCGCAGGTGGTCGAGGCTCTCCTTCAGCCGTCCCTCCTGTCCCGCCAGGAGGCCGAGGCCGTGATGGCCGGCCGGCGCCAGGCAGGTGGAGAGGAGCCCCCGGTAGAGCCGGCGGGCGTCCTCGCTGCGGCCGGTGCGGCGCAGGATGTCGGCCCGCAGCTGGTCCGCGGCGGGGCCCTTGGCGCCGGTGCTTTCCAGGTGGGCAAGGGCAGCGTAGGGGCGGCCGGTGTCCATGAGCTTGCGGATCATCCCCATGCGGGTGGCGAGCCCCGGGTCGGAGATCTGGGCGCAGTCGTCATCGGCCAGGGCGGGCAGGGAGAACAAGGCGATGAAGCAGAGGAGGAGTGGGCGGACGGACATTTCAATGGACTCGCACGAGGGCCCGCGCCAAGGCCAGGAAGCCCGGGCCGGCCAGGAAAAGCATGAGGGCGGGGAACATGAAGATGACCATGACGATGGTCATCTTGGCCGACAGCTTGCTCACGTATTCCCGCAGGCTGGTCATGCGCCGATCTTCGATGAGGACGGTAAAGCGGGCCAGGGAGTCCCGCAGGCTGCCGCCGTAGCGGGTGGCCTGCTTGAGGATGGCCACGGTGTCATCCAACTCGGGAACGTTGAGGGGGCTCGCCATTTCCTCCAGGGCGTCGGCCCGGTCCTGACCGGCGTTGATGCGGGTGAGCGCGATGCCCAGTTCGACGGCCATGCCGGGGGCCAGCTCCTTGCCCTGTTCGCTGATGATGCGCAGGGCGTGTTCCAGGGAAAGGCCTGCGTCGAACAGCATGCGCAGCAGGTGGAGGACGGCCAGCATCTCTTCCCTCAGGGTCTTCTGGCGGACTGCCGCTTGCCTTCTTAGGATGCGGGGAGGCAGCAGGTAGCCGGCGCCGAAGCCGAGAAAGGCGATGGCGGCCACCTGGTCGAGGTCCTTGCTGCCGATGGCGGCGGTGGCGCCCGCCAGCAGCATGCCGATCACCGGCGAGAGGATGGCGAGGACGGCGTAGACGCGGCGGGATAGGGGCGTCGTCCACCCGGCCCGGCGCAGGTCCAGCTCGGCGGCCTTCAACTGGGAGACCCGGCGCAGCACCCGACCGGAGGTTCCGCCGTCCTGGGCGTGGATGGCGGCGGCCAGCCAGCCGACATCGTCGCCCGCCGCCAGGACTTCCTCGAAGCGTCGCTTGCTCTCCTGCCACTCCTGTCGCTTCAAGAGGTAGAGCAACACGGCGCAGGCGCCGGCGAGGAGGAGAGCGACGATCACCAGCCAGTGCATCGGGACTCCTTCCTCATATGCTCTTCACCATGCGCCAGAGGATGAGGACGCCGGTGGCCTGGAGGCTCAATGCCATGAGCAGGATGATCCGGCCGGTCGGGTCGTTCCACATGGCGCCGATGTAGCCGGGATTGACCGCCACCATATAGATGGCCAGGGCGCTGGGCAGGATGCTGAGGAGCCAGGCGCTGATCCGCGTCTCCCCCGTCATGGCGCGCAATTCCCGCTGGGCCTGTTCGCGGTGGCGCACCAGGCGGGCGGCGCTTTCCAGCATTTCCTTGGGGCTGCTGCCGTAACCGTGGGCGATGTGCACCGCCATGGCGACGAAATGGAGTTCTCTAAGGTCGTAGAGCTGGGCGGCGTCCCGCAGGGCCTCGCCGATGTCCTCCCCCAGATCCACCGCCTGCTGGACCCGGATCATGACCTCCCGCAGGGGTTCGCGGGATTCTTCGGTGGCCATGCGCAGGGCGCCGTCCAGGTTGCGCCCGGTGGCCAGCCCCCGGACCACCTGGTCCAGGAAGAGGGGGATCTGGGCCACCATGGCCGCTGCCCGCCGCCGGTATTGGAGATGGGGATAGAGGAGGATGGCCACGGCCAGGACCAGCAGGGTGACGATGCCGGCGATGGGGCCGCCGCCGTGCCATGCCGCCGCGACGGAAAGGACGAAGCCGCCGGCGACGGCTGACGCCAGGGGCAGGGTGGGACGGATGCCGCCGCGCCAGAGCCAGCGGTCCACCAGGGTTCCCCGCAGGGGGCGGGCGCCGGGGGGCGCTGCGGAGGGGAAGGCCGACAGCCCGGCGAAGCGATCGCTCACCCGGTTCCTGAGGGCGGCCCGCCGGCCGGAGCGCAGTGCCCAGACGGCTCCTCCCACGAAGAGCAGGGCAACGACGTAGAAGACGATGCCCGTCAGAGCCATCTGCCGCGCCCGGCGTCGTCCTGCCGCAGCTTCGGACTGTTCGGTACGATCCCGAGGCTGGAGAAGCTGTCGCTGTCGCTGCGGTATTCGTAGAGGGCGCCGACCACGAACTGGCCGTCCCGTACCCCGATGAGTTCGTCGATGGCCAGCACCCGCCGGCGGCCATCCGGCAGGCGGCTGATCTGGACGACCAGGTCGATGGCGGTGGCGATCATGGTTTTCAGGGTGAGGTCGGTTCCCTGGAACCCCGCCAGGCCGGCCAGCATTTCCAGCCGCACCAGGGAGTCCCGGGGGCTGTTGGCGTGGACCGTGCTCATGCAGCCGTCGTGGCCGGTGTTCATGGCCTGGAGCACGTCCATCACCTCGTCGCCCCGCACCTCGCCCAGGATGATCCGGTCCGGGCGCATGCGCAGGGCGTTACGGACCAGTTCCCGGGCGGTCACCTGGCTGCGGCCGTCGATATTGGGCGGCCGGGTTTCCAGGCGGACGACGTGGTCGTGGCCGAGCTGGAGTTCGGCCGCATCCTCGATGGTCACCAGGCGCTCATCCCCCGGAATGAAGCGGGAGAGGACATTGAGCAGGGTGGTCTTGCCGGCGCCGGTGCCGCCGCTCACCAGGATGTTGCAGCGCTTTTCCACGGCGCGCTGGAGGAATTCCAGCACCGGCTGGTTGACCGTGCCGTAGGCCAGCAGGTCGCCCGCCTGGAGCGGATCCTTGCGGAATTTGCGGATGGACAGGCAGGGGCCTTCCAGGGCGACCGGCGGGATGATGGCATTGACCCGGCTGCCGTCGGGCAGGCGGGCGTCCACCATGGGGCTCGATTCGTCCAGGCGCCGGCCCAGGGGGGCCAGGATGCGCCGGATGACCCGCAGGACGTGATCGTCGTCGATGAAGCGGACATCCATGCGCTGCAGCCGGCCGCCCCGCTCCACGAAGATATTGCGGCAGCCGTTGACCAGGATGTCGTTCACCTGGTCGTCCCGGATGAGCTTTTCCAGGGGGCCGTAGCCGGTCAGCTCGTCCACCATCTCCCGGGCCAGCTGTTCGGTGTCGTAGGCGGTGACGGCGAGGCGGTGATCGGCCACGTAACGGGTCACCTTGCCCCGCACATAGGAAGCCAGGTCGTCCCGGGACATTTCGGCCACCGGCACCCGCTCCTCTTCGATGCGGTCGATGAGGAAGTGGTGCAGGCGCAGCTTGACGTCCTGGTAGCTCTCGCTCTGCTTCAGGTTGTAGTCGTAGCCGAAGGCGGCAAAGGCCATGGCGCTCTCCCTAGCTCTGCAGCCCCAGCAACCAGGTCCGCGCTCGCTCCAGGAGGCCGGTGCCGGATGCCGGCTCGGCAGCGGAGGCCGGCGCCACCAGTTCCCGGGCGACCCGCCTGACGGCGACCGCGTAGGGGTCCCGGGGGGTCGTGTCGAACATGCTCTCGCCGCTGTTCATGACGGCCAGCCGGGCCATGCCGGAGGAGGGCAGGGTGGCGAGCAGCGGCAGGTTCATCCCCTTGGCGACGCTGACGGCATCCGGCGGCATCTTGGACAGGTAGTGGTCCAGGACCAGACTGGTGTGCTTCAAGTCGATGCGGTTTTCCCGCAGATGCTGGAGGAGGGCCATGTTCTGCTTGCAGCTGGGCAGGCTCTGCTCGGCAATGAGCACCACCTGGTCCACCCGGCTCAGGGGCAGGTAAAGGAAATCCGAGGCGGGCACGCCCCCCAGGTTGATGACCACATGGGTGAAGTGGCGGCGCAGGGTGCCGAGCAGGACATAGATATCGGCGGAGGTGATTTCCTGGGCCGCCAGGCGGGGATCCTCCGGCATGGCCAGCAGGTAGAGGCCGCTCTTGTGCTTGCCGAAGGCCGTCTCGATCAGGGTGGCGTCCAGGCGGCGCAGGCTGCGCACCGCATCGACGAAGGTGTAGGAGGCCTGGACGCCGAGGAAGAGCAGGGTGTCGGCAGGCGGCGCCCCCAGGTCCAGGAGGAGGGTCTTGTGCTGGGGCGACTGGGCCTGGATGGCCAGGGCCAGGTGCAGGGCGAACATGGGGGCATCGCTGCCCGGCCGGGCAGCGATCACGGCGGCCGACCAGCCGTCGTCCCCGGGGGTGGCGGTCATGGCCCGGGTCCGGTCCATGGTATGGCGGATGATGCCGATGACTTCGTCCGAATGGAGTTCCGGGGTGATGAAGTCCCGGGCACCGGAGCGCAGGGCCGCCAGCAGCAGCGCCTGGTCGGGCGCCTCGGCCACGGCGACGATGGGCAGCAGGGGCTTGGCGGCGGTCAGGCCCTCCAGGAAGGCCGTCTCCTGGGCAAGGTTCGAGCGGGACAGGCTGACGAACACCAGGCGGGTGCCGGTGACATCCACCAGTTGCAATACCTGCTCCAGGACAGGCGCGTTCGCCACGATGACCTCGCCCTCGTTTTCGAGGGAACGGGTAAGCCAGCGGGCAAAGCCCTCCTGGTCGGTGACGACGACGAAGGTGCGGCGTTCGGCCATCAATCGGAGAATCCCGTCGAGAAGTTGAATTGGCCCTTTTCCCGGAGCATGAGCTGCGGGAAGCTGGGGTCGTAGTTGCGGTACTGCTCCCCGGGCAGGGGCGGCAGGGCCTGGTCCTTGGCGAAGGGCCGCACCAGGTGGGCGGTGACCACCATGAGGAGTTCCTTGTCGGCCCGGTCGAAGCGGGTGGAACGGAAGAAGGCGCCCAGGACCGGCAGATCGCCGAGGAAGGGGAACTTGTCCACGCTGCTGGCCGTGTTGCGGCTCACCAGGCCGGAAAGGACGAAGCTCTCGCCATTGGCGAGGGCGACGCTGGTATCGGTGCGGCGCACCCGCAGGCCGGGGACGGTGACGCCGCCGGTCTGCACCGACAGGGTTTCGTCCAGTTCGCTGACCTCGGGAGACACCTTGAGGAAGATGCGGTCCTTGTCCAGGACGGTGGGCGTCAGGGCCAGGCGGATGCCGAATTCCTTGAACTTGATGGTGATGGAGCTATCGGCGCCGCCCCCGGTGCGCAGGGGGATGGGAATCTCGCCGCCGGCCAGGAAGGAAGCGGTCTGGCCGCTGATGGCGGTGAGGCTGGGTTCGGCCAGGGTGTAGGCGAAGCCGTTTTCTTCCAGGACGCTGAGGGCATTCAGGAAACCCCGCTCGGCGCTGCCCCACAGGACGTTGTAGGACTTGAGGAAGGGCATGAAGCCCGACGAGCTGAGCAGGGAAAACTGGCCGGTGGTGGGGTCCGATTCCACGCCGCCGAGGGTGCCGGGCGGGGAAATGGCCCGGGTGCTGCGGGGGGTGTTGCGGGTGAGGGAAAGCCCGGCGTTCATCAGCCGCTGGCGGCTGACCTCCACCACCTTGATGTCGATCTGGACCTGGGTGTCGAAGTGGGAGACGCTGGCGTCGATGGGCTTCTGGTCTTCGCTGCCCAGGGCTTCCACCAGGGTGTGATGCTGCTCCAGGGAAGACAGGGTGCCGGTGAGCTGCAGCCGATTGCCGGCGCCGGATACTTTGAGTCCACCGTCGTCCTGTACCGGCGATACCACCACCCGGGCCTGGAAACTGGGCTCCGCGGCCCGGCGGTTCTCCCAGACGAAAAGGGTGGTGCTGCCGGCCTGCTTGCCGGTGATGAGCAGCGACCTGGACGAGGTGACGGTCACCGAAGCGATGGCCGGATCGCCGATGGCGATCCGGCGGATCGGGCCGGAATGGGTATAGGGCTGCTGGCTCCCGGGGGCGACGGCAATGTCCGGCGCCTCGGTGGCGAGGGCGGAACCGGTCAGGAGCAGGGCGGCTAGGCAGGCGGTCAGTCGGCGGAACACGGAGGCCTCGACGGTTGGGCGGTTCAGCGCGGCGCCCCGACCGTGCGGACGGAAGCGCCTTCATGGACCACGATGGAGGGCACCGGCCGGCTGCGGACGGGCGCCTTGGCAGCGGGCGCGGCGGGTCGGGCAGCCTGGGCCAGCGTGGCCAG
>DASRUX010000307.1:0-4294 GCA_035655235.1 Rhodocyclaceae bacterium
GGCGGGGATGGGGAGCCATTCGAATTCGCCGTCCGGATGGCCCAGTTCCCCCTGGATGCCCTCCTCGACCGGCAGCTCGCTCAGAGTGGGCTCAACGCTGGACATGTGGATGCCCTGGCGGCGGCGGTGGCGGCATTCCACGCCGGCATCCCCTCAGCTACGGTCGCCAGCGGCCACGGCAGCCCCGCCGCCGTGAGGGCACCGGCGGAGGACAATTTCGCCGCCCTGCGTACCCGGGCTGCACCTGACTCCCTGCCCTACCTCGCCGCACTGGAGGCCTGGAGCCGCGCCGAATACCAACGCCTGGACAACCTCATCGCCCGGCGCCAGGCTAACGGCTTCGTCCGGGAATGCCACGGCGACCTCCACCTGGGCAACATGGCCCTCCTGGAGGATGGCCCGGCGGTTTTCGACTGCATCGAATTCAACCCGGAATTGCGCTGGATCGACATCATCAACGACCTCGCCTTCCTGGTCATGGACCTGGCGGAGCGGGGCCGGCCGGATTTTGCCTGGCGACTCCTCAACGACTGGCTGGAAATCCTGGGGGACTACGAGGGACTGGGCCTGCTGCGCTTCTATCAGGTCTATCGGGCACTGGTCCGGGCCAAGGTGGCGGGTTTCCGCGCCACCGACCCGGCTGCCCTGCCCGCCGACCGAGAGGCCGCCGCCACAAGCATGGCGGCTTACCTGGCTTTCGCCCAAAGGATCGCGAGCCCCGGCCGGCAGGCCATTATCGTCACCCACGGCTTCTCCGGCTCGGGCAAGACCACCCTGGCGCGGGGTTTGGCGGAGCATCTCGGCGCCATCCGCCTGCGCTCGGATGTGGAGCGCAAGCGCCTGGGCAAGCTGCCGCCCCTTGCCGCCAGCGGTTCCGGCATCGGCGACGGGCTGTACGCGGATGGGATGACTGCCGCCACCTACCGGCGCCTGGCCGATCTCGCCGGCCAAGTGAGTACTGCCGGCTACCCGGTCATCGTGGATGCCGCCTGCCTCAAAGGTTGGCAGAGGGATATGTTCCGCAGCCTCGCTCGGGAACGGGGAATTCCTTTCGTCATCCTCGACTGCCACAGCACCATTGAAACCTTGGAGGAAAGGGTCGCAACCCGTAGCCGTCGCGGCCATGACGCCTCCGAGGCGACTCCGGCGGTCCTAAGCCGCCAAATTCAGGAGGCAGACCCGCTGAGTATTGAGGAGTTGCGGGCGACCATCGCCGTCGCCACCGACGGCCAGGACACCGATTACGCTACTCTCATCCGGCTCCTCGCCGATCGGGGCATCCCCGCTACGGCCTGAACCCGCAGCGAGGGATCAGCGTTTGAGTAGGCTCAGTTCGTTGCCCTGAATCGAGTTATAGATCGCCAGAGCCTTGGTGGAGGCCTGGACCCGCGCCTGGTTCAGCGCCTGATTGGAGGATTCCTGGGCGTAATCGGTATCGGCAATGCGGCTCTTGGCGGCGGCGAGGTTGTCGTAGGTGTTGGTCAGGTTCGCCAGCTCCGAATTCAGCCCAGCCTGGGCCGCGCCGATATGGCTTTGCATCGATCCGACCACGTTTATGGCGCTGTCGAGGGAATCCAGGGCGCCTGCTGCCCCCGCCGGGGTCGTGACATCGATGCTGCCGATCCCCAGCCCGCTGATCGAAGCGTTGCCAAGGGCCAGGGTGTATGTATCCCCGGCATTGGCCCCGGTCTGCAATTGGGCCGAGAAGCTGCCATCGAGCAGATTCTGCCCATTGAATTGGGCGCTGCCGGCAATATCGTTCAGGCCTTGCGCCAGTTGGTTGATTTCCCCCTGGATGCTCTGGATGTCCGACGCGCTGTTGGTGCCGTTGGCCGCCTGGACCGCCAACTCGCGCATACGCTGGAGGCTGTCGGATACTTGGCCCAAGGCGCCGCCCGCCGTGTCGGTGAGGGAAAGCCCGTCATAGACATTCCGCGTGGCCTGATCCGTGCCGCGCAACTGGGCGACCATGGAGGCTGCAATCGCCACCGCCGCCGCATCGTCCTTGGCAGAATGCAGGCGCTGGCCGGAGGCTAGCCGCTGGGTCGATGTCTGCAACGACTGCTGGGCATTCGACAGGGGATTTGAGGAGAGCGCGCCGATCATGACATCACCTTTTCACCATGAACCCTACATGGGTCATCCTAGTCCACGAGACGGGCCTGTTCAATCGCCCTCTTCCTCTGCCAAACTTCGGGTTTTGCCATTCGCGGCGCCCCGGGCGCCGATCCGGACATGACCATCAAACGCACCGTATTTTTTGTTTCCGACGGCACCGGCCTGACGGCGGAAGCCCTCGGCCACAGCCTGCTCACCCAGTTCGAGGACGTGGAATTCAAGCCGGTCCGCATTCCCTTCGTCGATGACGCCGACAAGGCCTTCGCGGCCGTCGCCCGCATCAACGAAACCGGGGAGCAGGACGGCATGCGCCCCATCCTGTTCACCACCCTGGTGAACCAGAACCTGGCGGCCATCGTCCATGAGGCGGACGCCTTCTGCCTGTCCTTCTTCGAGACTTTCCTCGCTCCGCTGGAGGTGGAACTGGGGGTGAAATCCTCCCACACCATCGGCCGCTCCCACGGCACCACCGACAGCTCCGACTACAAGCAGCGCATCGAGGCCATCAACTACACCCTGGCCCACGACGATGGGATCACCGACCGGGACCTCGAGCAGGCGGACGTGGTATTGGTGGGCGTATCCCGCTGCGGCAAGACGCCGACTTCGCTGTATCTGGCCATGCAGTTCGGCCTGAAGGCGGCCAATTTCCCCCTCATCCCTGAGGATTTCGACCGGGGCAAGCTGCCGGGTACGCTGGAGAAGCACCGGAGCAAGCTCTTCGGGCTGACCATCCAGCCCGAGCGCCTAGCCCAGATCCGCGAGGAGCGCCGGCCGGGCAGCCGCTACGCGTCACTCTCCAACTGCCGCCACGAAATCACCGAGGCAGAAAAGATGATGCGGCGGGAAGGCATCCGCTGGCTGGATTCCTCGACCAAGTCCATCGAGGAAATCTCGACGACAGTGCTGCAGGAACTGAAGCTACGCTAAGCGCCGGCGGACCGTCTCGAAGAGGCACACTGCCGCTGCGGCACCAACATTCAGGGATTCCACCTGGCCGGGCATGGGGATTTTGATCTTCAGCCCGGCAGCGGCAATCACCTCAGGCCGCACTCCCAGCCCTTCCGAGCCGAACACCCAGGCGATGGGGCCTTCCCAGCGGGCCTCGTACAGGGATTGGGCGTCCTGCAGGCTGGTGACCGCCGTGGTGCCGGCGTAGGAGGCAAGGAAAGCCGGCAGGTCGGTATCCTCGAAAATATCCAGCACGAAATGGGCGCCCTGCCCCGCCCGCAGCACCTTGGGCGACCAGGGGGCGGCGCAGTCGGCGGCCAGGACCACCTGCCGAAAACCGGCCGCCGCGGCGGTGCGCAGCAGGGTACCGACATTGCCCGGGTCCTGGACGCCGTCGAGGACCAGGGTATCCGCATCCGCTTTCGGAGCATCGGCGCGGACGGGAAAGCCAGCCACGGCCATGATGCCGCTGGGGTGATCCACAATGCCCACGTCCCGGAAAAGGGAGTCTGACAGGAGCACGTATTCCCGAATGGAAAGGAAATCCCGGATTTCGGCCCGGTTGAGGCCTTCTTCGCTGGCCACCAGCGTTTCCACCGAACCCACCGTGGCCTCGTAGGCCTCGATGAGGTGGATTCCGTCCAACAGCGTCAGCCCGGTCTTCTTCCGCTCCCGACCGGACTGGGCGAGGCGCTTCAATCCCTTGAAGAAGGCGTTGTCCCGGGACTGGATGTGCTTCACGCCCCGTTTTCCAGGAGATTGCGCACCGGGGCGTAGCTGCGCCGGTGGATGGGGGTGACGCCGTGCTCCCGCAGAGCCTTGAGATGGACGGCCGTCGGATAGCCCATGTGGCGATCCAGGCCGTACAGGGGATAGGTCTGGTGCAGGCGCAGCATCTCGTGGTCGCGGCTGACCTTGGCCAGGATGGAGGCGGCGGCGATGGGGGCGATGCTGCCGTCCCCCTTGACCACCGCCTGCACCGGGCACGGCAGCCCCGGGCAGACGTTGCCGTCCACCAAAGCGGAAACCGGCGCCACTCCCAGCCGGGCAACGGCCCGCTGCATGGCCAGGAGGCTCGCCTGCAGGATGTTGATGGAGTCGATTTCCTCCACCGTCGCCCAGGCGATGGCCCAGGCAATGGCCTCTTCCTTGATGCGCTCCGCCAAGACTTCCCGCTTCTTCTCGGAGAGCTTCTTGGAGTCGTTGAGGCCGGCAATGGGCCGGG
>DASRUX010000308.1:0-2773 GCA_035655235.1 Rhodocyclaceae bacterium
GCCACGCCAGGCGCACCCGCAGCTGGCCGCCCTTGGCCGCGACATCGCGGATGACTATGCGCCCGCGTTCGTCGGCGCCGAGGACCCAGTGGTGGGGACCGCCGCAGGTATAGGAGGAGGGAAAAGCGAGAACCGCAATACGGTGCGGGTAGGCGGAGAAGCCCGCGCGGTTCATGGAAAGATCGAGCCAGTAGCCGTCGCGGTCGATGGCGCTCACGTTGCCGACGCCGCCCGACGGCAGGCTGGCCTCGCTGTTCCAAGAACACGGACTGACCCAGCCCGATTCCCCACCTTGCCGCCACAGCCAGTGGCTGCCGGGGGCGGCGGGCTGATGGCCGAGCCCGCGGGGGATGAGGAGCATGTCGCCCTCGTCGTTCCAGACGATGCGGCTCGGCGAGCGGGTGCGGATCGGCAGCGTCTCGCCATCGACGGTCACGGCATAGTCGGCGTCGAGCAGGTAGCGCAGGGGCTCCTCGGCGGCTTGCAGTTCCTCGGGGTCGAAGAGGCGCTGCAGATGGAGGCGTGGCCGCCCTTGCCGATCGGCCAGGACGAGGGTTTCGGGCGGGACTTCCGTCTCGGGCGGCACCCACAGGCCATGAACCCGAACGTACTGGACGGCCTTGTCGTCGCGAAGCAGGCGGGAAACCCGCGCCAGGTTGCGCCTGGCTTTGGCGACGGCGTGGCGCTCTCCATCGCCAAGGCCGCGATGCACGATGCCCAGTTCCAGGTCCGCCAGGGCGACTTCGGAATGATCACGGGCATCGGCGCAGGCCGCATAGCGTCCATCAGCGGAAAGGACCAGGCTGCCATCGCCCAGTTCGATGCCGTTGGAGAAGACGTGCTTATAGACGAGGGGCCCGCCCATGCCGATTTCGCCGACGCACAGGCTGCGATACTTGATGCCGTTGGGCAAGGCGATCCATTCCTGCTCTGCGCGCTCGGCATCCTCCCCCGGCTTCTTGGCTGCCTGGCTTTCGTCTTCCTGAAGGAAAGGCAGTCGGGCGACCAGGCCATTGAGCAGGTAAGCCAGCACCAGGGCGAGGACGCAGGCGCCCACTGCCGCGGCGCTTTGCCAGAATCCGTGAGCGGCCGGAAACAGCCGGCGGCCGAGGCTGACCGTCGGCACCAGGGGCGCCAGCGTGGCCAGCAGGAAAGGCAGCGGCGAGGCCGGCCGCCGAGTGCCAAGGGATCGCCAGGCGCCATGGCCTGCCCACAGCGCCAGGCAGGCGAAATAGAAAGCGGCGGCGACGGCCGGACCCTGCACGGCGGCCCAGGCCGTAGCACCCAGTCCGCCGAACAAGGCGAGGAGTGGGAGCAGGGCGGCGATCAAGGGCGATCCGAAGGGTTTCCGATGGCGCCCGATCCCCCCTCAGGGCAGGGGAATGGACTCAAGTTCGTCGTGCGCCTCCAGCCACTTCTCCTCGGCGGCGGCGATGTCGGCGGCCAGTTGGGCCTGGCGGCGATGCATGTCGTCGATGCCGTTGCGGTCGGCTCCGGCGGCGTAAAGGGCCGGGTCGGCCAGTTTCTCGTCCAGGGCGGCCTTTTCCTCGTTCCAGGCGGCCATCTGCTTTTCCAGCTTCTCGATTTCCCTCATGAGGGGCCGGCGCTTGGCCAGCAGGGCCTGGCGGTTGGCGGCTTCCTCCTCCCGCTTCTGCTTGCGCTCGGCTTTCTGGGCAACGGCGTCGGGCTCGGGGGCGCGCTGGGCGTTGCGCTGTTCGGCCAGCCAGGCGGCGTAGTCGTCGAGATCGCCCTCGAAGGGCTCCACCTTGCCGTGGGCCACCAGCAGGAGTTCGTCGGCGCAGGTGCGGAGCAGGTGGCGGTCGTGGGAAACCAGCACGACGCCGCCCTCGAAGTCCTGGAGGGCGAAGGTCAGGGCCTCGCGCATTTCCAGGTCCAGGTGGTTGGTGGGCTCGTCCAGGAGAAGCAGGTTAGGCTTGGTGCGGATGAGGAGCGCCAGGGCCAGGCGGGATTTCTCGCCGCCGGAGAAGGGGCCGACGGCCCGGGTGGCCATCTCGCCCCGGAAATCGAAGCCGCCCAGGTAATCCCGCAGTTCCTGCTCCGGTGTGGTGGGTTCCAGGCGGGTGAGGTGCTGGAGGGGCGATTCGTCCGGGCGTAGCTGCTCCAGCTGGTGCTGGGCGAAGTAACCGATGTTGAGGGCCTTGGCGTCCCGGCGTTCGCCGGTCGTCATGGCTAGCGTCCCGGCCAGGAGCTTCACCAGGGTGGATTTGCCGGCGCCGTTGCGTCCCAGGAGGCCGATGCGGCTGCCGGGCCGCAGGGTGAGGTTGACCCGGTCCAGGATGGTCTTGCCGTTGTAGCCGGCGGAGCCGCCGGTCAGCACCAGGAGCGGGTCGGGCAGGGCTTCCGGCTGGCGGAATTCGAACTGGAAGGGCGAATCCACATGGGCCGCGGCGACCACTTCCATGCGGGCAAGGGCCTTGACCCGGCTCTGCGCCTGGCGGGCCTTGGTGGCCTTGGCCTTGAAGCGGTCGATGAAGCGCTGCAGGTGGGCGATCTGCTTCTGCTGGGCTTCGAAGGTGGCCTGCTGGACGGCCAGCTGGGCGGCCCGGGCCCTTTCGTAATCGGAATACCCGCCGGTGGTCAGGGTGAGGCGCTGGCGCTCGATGGCGATGATCTGGCCGACTACCGCATCGAGGAAGTCCCGGTCGTGGGAGATGAGGAGCAGGGTGGCCGGGGTGGCCTTGAGCCAGCCTTCCAGCCAGAGGACGGCATCCAGGTCCAGGTGGTTGGTGGGCTCGTCCAGGAGGAGCAGGTC
>DASRUX010000309.1:0-2619 GCA_035655235.1 Rhodocyclaceae bacterium
AAGTCTGGGACGGCTTCCGCTACGGCCCCAAGGCGGCCAAGGAGTCCTTCGGCTTCGACGCCGCCTATCCCATCGACCAGTTCGACAAGAAGCTGCCCGAGCTGCTGGCCGACCGCCCAGCCCTGTGGCATTCCATCGGCCACGACAGCGCCTGGGATACCCGCATCACCGCGGCACTCAACGCCGTCCGCGCCCAGGCCCGGGCCGGCAAGCGGGCACCCCGAGCGGTCCATGACCTGAGGGCAGAACTCGATGCCATGCGCCTCGTCAAGGATGCCCACGAGTTGGAGACCATGCGCCGTGCCGCCGACATCGCCAGCGCTGGCCACGCCCGGGCCATGGCCGCCTGCCGCCCCGGCGTCGCCGAGTACGAACTGGAGGCGGAGCTGTCCTACGAATTCCGCCGCCGGGGCGCCGACGGCCACGCCTATACCCCCATCGTCGCAGGCGGCGCCAATGCTTGCGTGCTGCACTACGTCTCCAACGACAAGATTTTGTCGGACAACACCCTGGTCCTCATCGACGCAGGGTGCGAGGTGGAGGGCTACGCTGCCGACATCACCCGCAGCTTCCCGGTCAGCGGCCGCTTCAACGCCGCCCAGAAGGATGTGTACGAGATCGTCCTGGCTGCCCAGGCGGCGGCCTTCGGCGCCATCGCCCCCGGCCGCCATTTCATGGAAGCCCACGACGCCTCCCTGCGGGTCCTCACCCAGGGGCTGGTGGACCTGAAGCTCCTCAAGGGCCAGGTAGACGGCCTCATCGAGAGCGGCGCCTACAAGCGCTTCTACATGCACCGCACCGGCCACTGGCTGGGCCTGGATGTGCACGACGCCGGCGACTACAAGATCGGCGACGACTGGACGAGTCTCGTTCCCGGCATGACGGTCACCGTCGAGCCCGGCCTCTACATCCGCCCCGGCGCCGATATTCCTGCAGCGCTAGCCGGCATCGGCATCCGCATCGAGGACGACGTGGCCGTCACCGAAACCGGCTGCGACGTCTACACCACCGCCCCCAAGACGGTGGCGGAAATCGAGGAGGTCATGGCCCGTGGTTAATGTCCCGCAACAGGTGGATATCCTCATCATCGGCGCCGGCCCGGTGGGCATGACCCTGGCCCGGGCGCTGGAAGGCGGCCCCTGGTCGACGCTCCTCATCGACCGCCGCCACCTGGACGCCCGCCGGGACGATCCCCGCGCCCTGGCCCTCTCCCACGGCGCCCGGGAGCTGCTGGAGCAGATCGACGCCTGGCCGACCCGGGCCGCCACGCCCATCGAGACCATCCACATTTCCCATCGGGGCGGCTTTGGCCGTGCCTACATGGACCGCCGGGAATACGGCCTGGAAGCCCTGGGCTACGTGGTCCGCTACCGGGACCTGGCGGCAGCCCTCGCCGCCCGGCTGCCCGCCGGCACCATCCTGGACGAGACGGAAGTGCAGTCCATCGCCCCCGGCTCCGACCACCAAGCCGTCACCCTGCGCCACAAGGGCGAAATCCTCAACCTGCGGGCCACCCTGGTCATCCACGCCGAGGGAACCCCGGCCGACGACCCGGGCGTCAAAGTCAGCGACTACCGCCAGCACGCAGTCATCGCCGAGGTCCGCCCTTCGCCCGCCCACGGCCGCCAGGCCTGGGAGCGCTTCACCCCGGACGGTCCGCTGGCCCTGCTGCCCCTGGGGGACGACTATTCCGTAGTCTTCACCCTGCCCCCGGACAAGGCCGACCGGGTCATGGCCCTGGACGACGCGGGCTTTCTGGCTGCCCTCAAGGCCCAGTTCGGGAACCGCCTGGATTTCACCGCCGCCGGCCCCCGCGCCCGTTTCCCCCTGGCGCTCCGCATGCGGGAGCAACTTGTTTCCGGCCGGGAGGTGTGGATCGGCAACACTGCCCAGACCCTGCACCCGGTTTCCGGTCAGGGCTTCAACCTGGGCCTGCGGGATGCCTGGCAACTGGCCGAAACGCTCCTCGCCAAGGGTCTCGGCGACGACGCCCTGGCTGCCTACGCCCGGGCCCGCCGTCTTGATCGCCAGGGCGGAGCGCTGTTCACCGACAGCATCGTCCGCGCCTTCTCCAGCGACTTCGGGCCGCTAAAGTTCGCCCGGGGCCTGGGGCTCCTGGCCCTGGACCTCTTCCCGCCGGCCCGCCACTTCATCGCCAAGCGGATGATCTGGGGCGCCCGGGCTTGGCCCTGATGCTCCTGGGGAAAACCCTGATGCCCTCGGGGCAGGCCCACAGCATTATCCTGACTATTTTTTAAGCGCCATCTCGGGTAAAATCCCGCCCCTTCCTCTGCTTTTCCCCCGCGCCGGTTTCCCCATGGATTTTGTCGGTTTCAAGCTTCGCAACAATCTGTTTGTAGCCCCCATGGCAGGCGTCACCGACCGGCCCTTCCGCCAGTTGTGCAAGAAGCTGGGCGCCGGCCTGGCCGTGTCCGAGATGGTCACCGCCAATTCGCTGCTGTACGGCAGCGCCAAGACCCAGCGCCGGGCCAACCACGAAGGGGAAGTGGAGCCCATTTCCGTCCAGATCGCCGGCGCCGATCCCAAGATGCTGGCCGACGCCGCCCGCCACAACGTGGCCAACGGCGCCCAGATCATCGACATCAACATGGGCTGCCC
>DASRUX010000310.1:0-2520 GCA_035655235.1 Rhodocyclaceae bacterium
CTGTCTGTCGCTGCTGCTCGCCGCCTGCGAGAGGCAGCCCCTGCCCTTTCCCACCCCCGCCCAGCGAGACCTGGTCGTTGCCGTCCAGAGCGGCCCCTTGACCTTCACCACCGATGACACGGGCAAGGTCGCCGGCCTGGAGTACGACCTCATCGAGGCCTTCGCCCAGGATTTGGGGGTCAATGTCCAGTACCAGGAGGTCTCCCCTGAGGAAATGCGTCCCCTCCTGGCCAACGGCAAGGTCCACTTCGCCGCTGCCTGGTTTTCCCCCGAGCCCGGCGATGACGGCACGAAGGCTTCGCCGCCGCTGCTTCACAGCAACGATGTCCTGGTCCAGCATGAAGCCTCCCTGCCGGTGGATGAACTGTCCGAACTGAAGGACCGCACTGTCCACGTCCTCGCCGGAACCCGCCAGGCGACCGCCATGCATGCACTGCAGGCCAGCATCCCCGATGTGAATGTGGTCGAGCACAAGGAAGGGACGGTCTTCGATCTGTTGGACGAGGTAGGCCGGCGGGAAGCCGAAATGGCCCTGGTGGACAGCGCCATCCTGGACATCGCCCTGCAGTACGAGCCGTCCATCCAGCCGTCCCTCATCATCGGCGACGACCGGCCCATCGTCTGGCTTTTCGGGGACAAGCCCAACAGCGAACTGGTGGCCCGGGTAGGCGCCTTCATCGACCGGGTACAGAAGGACGGCACCCTGGCCAGACTGCAGGACCGCTACCTGGGACATGTCCGCCGCCTGGGCGCCGCCGACATCGACAAATTCCTGGAGCGGATCGAGACGGTCCTGCCCAGGCTTCGCCCCCATTTCCAGGCTGCCCAGGTCAGCACCGGCCTGGACTGGCGCCTGCTGGCCGCCCTGGCCTACCACGAGTCCCAGTGGGACCCCAACGCCACCAGCCCGACCGGCGTGCGTGGGATCATGATGCTGACGGAAGAGACCGCCGACCGGCTTGGGGTATCCAACCGCCTCAACCCCCGGGAGAGCATCCAGGCGGGCGCCCGTTACCTCAACTACCTGAAGGAACAACTCCCCGCCTCCACCCCCGAGCCGGACCGCACCTGGATGGCCCTGGCCGCGTACAACATCGGCCCCGGCCATTTCAACGCCGCCCGCGTCATCGCCAAGCAGCTCGAAGCCGACGCGGATTCCTGGTTCGAAATGAAAGGGATTCTGCCGCTTCTCGCCCAGCCCAAGTACTACCAGCGGCTGAAGTCCGGCAGGGCCCGGGGCGGCGAGGCGGTCATCCTGGCGGAGAATATCCGCAGCTACTACGACATCCTCACCCGCCACGAACAACCCTACCGGGGAACCCCCGCCCTCTCCGGCAAGATGCTGGGACTGGCAGGGATTTCCGCGACGGCCAGGGAAAGCCGCTCTCAGGCGGCGCTAAGCGTCTCCAGGCCGCCCATGTAAGGACGCAGGGCGGAGGGAATGGTGACGCTACCGTCGGCATTCTGGTAATTTTCCAGGATGGCGACCAGGGTTCGACCCACGGCAAGACCGGAGCCGTTCAGGGTGTGCACCAGTTCCGGCTTGTTCTTCTCGTTGCGGAAACGAGCCTGCATGCGGCGGGCCTGGAAGGCGTCGAAATTGGAGCAGGAAGAGATTTCCCGATAGGTGTTCTGGGCCGGCAGCCAGACTTCCAGGTCGTAGGTCTTGGCGGCGGAGAAGCCCATGTCGCCGGTGCACAATGCGACGCGGCGGTAGGGTAGCTCCAGCTTTTCAAGGATGGCCTCGGCGTGGCGAGTCAGCTCCTCGTGGGCTTCCCAGGACTTTTCCGGATGGACGACCTGGACCAATTCCACCTTGTCGAACTGATGCTGGCGGATCATGCCGCGCACGTCCCGGCCGCCGGAACCCGCTTCGGAACGGAAACAGGGGGTGTGGCAGACCAGCTTCAGGGGCAGCGCCTCGGCAGCCAGGATTTCATCCCGGACAATGTTGGTCACCGGCACCTCGGCCGTCGGGATGAGGTACAGCGGATCGGCGTCGCCGCGCAGAACCTTGAACAGGTCTTCCTCGAACTTGGGCAGTTGGCCGGTGCCGAACAGGCTGTCGCCATTGACCAGATAGGGGGCGTAAAGCTCGGTGTAGCCGTGCTCGCCGGTATGGATGTCCAGCATGAACTGGGCGATAGCGCGGTGCAGGCGGGCCAGGCCGCCCTTCATGAGGGTGAAGCGGGCGCCGGAAATCTTGGCGGCAGTGGCGAAATCAAGCTGCCCAAGACCTTCGCCCACATCCACATGGTCCTTGACCGGGAAATCGAAGCTACGGGGAGTGCCCCAGCGCTTCATCTCCACATTGCCGGCCTCATCCGCGCCCACCGGCACCGACTCGTGGGGCAGGTTGGGCAGGGTGGAGAGGATGGCGTTGAACTTCTCCAGCAACTCGCCAAGACGGGCTTCGGAAGCCTTCAATTCGTCACCGAGGGCGCCCACCTGGGCCATCACTTCGGAAGCGTCCTTACCCTGCCCCTTCAACATGCCGATCTGCTTGGACAGGCTGTTGCG
>DASRUX010000311.1:0-11441 GCA_035655235.1 Rhodocyclaceae bacterium
TCGATCTCGCGGGTGCCCAGGCGGTGACCAGCAACGTTGATCACGTCGTCGGTACGGCCCAGGATGTAGAAGTAGCCTTCCTCATCCTTGATCGCCCAGTCGAAGGACGAGTACACCAGCGGCTCCTTGAAGAGGCTGAAGTAGGTGCTGACGAAACGGTCGTCCTGGCCCCAGACGGTGGACAGGCAGCCCGGCGGCAGCGGCGGCACGACGGCGGCGATGCCCTTTTCGTTGGCCTCGCACTCGGAACCGTCCTCGCGGTAGATCTTGAGGTTGTAGCCGTAGACCGGGAAGCTGGGGGAGCCGAACTTCAGCTTGGTCTTCTCGACGCCGTGGGCGGCGGAGAGCATGGGCCAGCCGGTTTCGGTCTGCCAGTAGTTGTCGATGACGGGGATCCCCAGTTCGCCCATGATCCATTCGTGGGTCGGCTGGTCCAGCGGCTCGCCGGCCATGAACAGGTGGCGCAGGCTGGAGATGTCGTACTTGTGCATATAGGCCGGGTCCTGCTTCTTCAGGACGCGGGCGGCGGTCGGGGCGGAGAACATGACGTTCACCTTGTACTTCTCGACGATCTGCCACCAGATGCCCGGATCGGGGCGCAGGGGGGTACCTTCGTACATCACGGTGGCCATGCCGGCGATCAGCGGACCATAGATGATGTAGGAGTGGCCCACCACCCAGCCGATGTCGGAGGTGGAGAAGTAGGTCTCGCCTTCGTAGCCGCAGTAGATGTGCTTCATGGAGGCGGCCAGGGCGACGGCGTAGCCGCCGGTGTCGCGCTGCACGCCCTTCGGCTTGCCGGTGGTGCCGGAGGTGTAGAGGATGTAGGAGGGATCGGAGGATTCCATCCACTCGCAGGGCACCTTGGCATCCATGAACTGGGCACGCAGGGTGGCGTAATCCACGTCGCGGCCTTCGACCTTGTTGAATTCCTTGTCCAGGCCACGGTCGATCATCAGCACCTTGGCGGGCTTGTTCTCGGCCAGGTCGATGGCCTCGTCCAGCAGGTGCTTGTAGGGAACGGCCTTGCCGCCGCGCATGCCGGCGTCGGAGGAGACGATCAGCACCGGCTTGGCGTCGTCGATACGGGTCGCGAGGGAGCCGGAGGCGAAGCCGCCGAACACCACGGAGTGGATCGCGCCGATGCGGGCGCAGGCCAGGATGGCGAAGGCGGCCTGGGCGATCATCGGCATGTAGATCAGGACGCGGTCGCCCTTATTGACGCCGAGGCTCTTGTAGATGGCGGCCATGCGCTCGATCTCGGCCTGCAACTCGGCGAAGGAGTAAACCTTCTCCTCGTTGGTTTCGGTCGAGATGTAAACCAGGGCGCGATCGTTCGGCCGTTTGGCGGCGTGGCGGTCAACGGCGTTGTAACACAGGTTGGTCTTGCCCCCCACGAACCACTTGGCGAAGGGCGGGCGGGAGAAGTCGCAAACCTTCTCGAAAGGCGTCTGCCAATCGATCAGCTTGGCCTGCTCGCTCCAGAACTCGTCCGGATGGTCGATGGAATACTGGTGAAACTCCTTGTACGTCGTCATAAGACTCCCTCTTGCTTGATTTTCCTGCAACACGTTACACATTTAGGGCTTTTGTTATTTAGCGAGCCCCTTCGCTTAACTTCTTCTCCAGGTCCGCCAGGGGCAGCCCCAGCGCCAATTCCTTGTCCAGGAGGGCCAACAATGGCCCAAGCTGCTTACCCAGGGCTGACAGGTGGGGCTTGACCGCCTCCGGCCGTCCCGCCGTCAGCAGGTCCAGGGCCTGCTGCAGGGTAATCGCCTTGGGCGCCTCCACCACTTGCCCCGCCCCGCCCTGCACCACCCGGTTGCCGCCGGCCCGCGCCGCATCCTGCATGCGCTTTCCGGCGATATCCAGGAGCCCGCCCGCCGACATCACCCGGTCCTCGGGCACGGCCGCGACGCCGACGCTTACCGTCAGGGCCACCCGCTGCCCATGGGAAGCGACATGGGCCGCTTCCACGGCCTGCCGGACCCGTTCGGCGAAAACCGCGTAGGCGGTTGCGGAAGTCCCGGGAGAGACGATGGCGTACTGGCCCTTCTCGAAGTGCCCCAGGCTGTCCTCGCGCCGGATCTTGTCGGCCAGCATCTTGGCCAGCCGGTTGGCCAGCTGTTCCGCGACTTCCTCGCCGAGTTGTTGGCAGACCGTCGGGTAATGATCGAGGCCCAGGACCATGACGCTCACCGGCGAGTCGTGCCGGGCGGCGTGGGAGAGGGCCTGGGCGGTCTGGAGTTCCAGGTACTTGCGGGTAAAGAGTCCAGAGCGCGGGTCCTGGACCATGTGATCCTGGCTCTCTTCCAGATTCTGCTTGGCCTTGGTAAGGGCCAGCAGGTGGTCGAGGCGGGTGAGGACTTCGGCAGTGCCGGAACCCTTGGTCAGGAAATCGGAAACGCCCAGGGCCTTGGCCTTCTGGCGCTCTTCCTCGGTCTCCTCGCCGGAAACCATGATGAAAGGAATCTGCTGGAGCCGGCGCAGCTTGGAGGAGCGCACCCGCTCCAGGAGCCCGAAGCCGTCCAGCTTGGGCATCTGGAGATCGGAAATGACCGCCTGCAGGTCGTGGTCCAGGACCAGTACCTGCCAGGCGGCTTCGCCGTCGGCCTCCTCGCGAATCTCGTAGTGTCCCTTCAGTCGATTGACCAGGGAAACGCGCACGATGCGCGAATCGTCGACTACGAGGATACGCGGCAGACCGGACACGCCTACTCTCCGCCGACTTCCACCACCACCCGCCCCTTGGCCCGGCCGGCGATGAACTCGGGGAAGATGGCCGGCAGATCGTCGAAGCCGATGCGGCGGGTCATCTCCAATAGGTGCCGGGGTTTGAGGTCGGAGGCCAGGCGCTTCCAGACGCCGCTGCGATACGGTTCGCCGATGTAGCCCGAATCGATGCCCAGCAGCGAGGCGCCCCGCAGGATGAAGGGAGCCACGGTGGTATTGAGGGTCATGCTGGCGGCCAGGCCGATGCTGGCGATGGTGCCGCCCTGATGCATGGTGCTGGCGATCCAGGCCAGCACGTCGCCCCCGAGATTATCCACGGCGCCCGCCCAGCGGGCCCGGTCCAGCGGGCGAATCTTGGAGAGGTCGAGACTGCTGCGCAGCATGATTTCGGAAGCCCCGAGTTTGCGCAGGTAATCGGCCTCGCTTTCCTTGCCGGTCAGGGCGGTGACGCTGTAGCCCAGGTTGGCGAGCATATCGATGGCGAGGCTGCCGACGCCGCCGGTGGCGCCGGTGACGATGACCGGCCCGTTGGCGGGCTTGAGTCCGTTCTCTTCCATACGGACGATGCCCAAAGCAGCCGTGAAGCCGGCGGTGCCGAGGGCCATGGCCTCGAAGAGGCTCAGGTTGGCCGGCAGGGGCACCACCCAGTCGCCCGGAACCCGGGCCACTTCCGCATAACCGCCGTGGTGGGCGACGCCGATGTCGAAGCTGGTGGCGATGACCGGATCATTGACTTTGAACCTATCGTCGCTGCTGGCGATCACAGTACCAGCGAGGTCGATGCCACCGACACAAGGGTAACGGCGGATGATCCGGCCGGCCCCGGTCGCTGCCAGCGCATCTTTGTAGTTGACGCTGGAGTACGCCACCCGGATGGTCACCTCGCCGGCATCCAGACGGCCTTCGTCCATCTGGGTGAAACCGCAGGTGGTCTTTCCGTCCTTTTCTTCGATCAGCAGTGCCTTGAATGGACTCATTCTTCTCCTCGTCTCAAATTGTATTAATAATTACCGCTTATAGGAAGGGACGCCCATATGCGCCAGGCCCCAACCGAAATCCCCATGTCATCCCGCTCAAAACCCTGTGTAGACGGGATAATTATGGATCACGAAGCTAACGTGCCTGTAGCATCCTTGGAAATAGGGTCTTTACAGTATGTTACTTTTGGCCTAAATTCCGCCCCATGCTAAAAATCCTGACCCCTATTCTTCTGGCCTCCGCCCTCTTCTGCGGCGGGGCCCAGGCAGTCGAGCAGCACAAGAATAGTGACGACCAACCGACGTTCTTTGAACGTTACACCAATGCCGCGCAGGATGTCATCCTGCAGGGACTCAAGCTGGTAGGCATCAACTACCGCTGGGGCGGCAACAATGAAGACAGCGGACTCGATTGCAGCGGCTTCGTCCGTCTGGTCTTCAAGGATACGGTCGGTATGCTCCTGCCCCGCTCCGCCAGGGAAATGAGTGAAGTCGGCCAGGAGGTCGACTGGAAGGACCTCAAACCGGGCGATCTCGTGTTCTTCAACACCATGCGGCGCGCCTTCTCCCATGTCGGCATCTACATGGGCGACAACTATTTCCTGCACGCCCCCCGGGCCGGCGCCGAAGTCCGGGTCGAGAACATGCAGAACAGCTACTGGCTGAAGCGCTACAACGGCGCCCGCCGCATCATCTCCAACTGATTTTCCGTAATCGATTCCAGGTCGGCAGGATCCGCAAGGCTCCTGCCGATTTTCATTTATAGCGTCCCCCCGGTCGTCCCACGCACCATTGTCGTGCGGCTCCCCATACCCCCCAATTTCCTGCACCACACTGGGGCTTCCCACTCCCAGCAGAGGTCATCGATACGTCATACGGCGCAAAAATCGCCGTTGCATCAACGCATTACATCTTAATAACCTAACCGGCATCCCTCTTGCTTGAGCGGAGACACCACCATCTCCAAACAAGACCGACCGACAGAGGGAATCATGAGAAAGCGGAAGAAATCCTATGCCAAGGCCGACCTGGACTACCTGTCCCGCTTCATGGGGGCACTCATTCCGGACCAGAAGCGCTTGGGCGAAATCCAGGCCGTCTACGATAACCTGACCCTCCTCGGCCAACTCCTCGGCGCCGGCACGGACATCACGAGCATGCGCCAGGACTTCCAGCGCCTGGCCACGGTGCTCCTGGAGCAACTGGCCAAGGAGCACTACAAGAAGGCGACTCTCAACCTGGGTTCCTGCGCCCAGGTGGCTATCGACGTGCTGACCCGGAACCTGTTCGAGCGGACTGCCGACATCGGCTTCCTGGCCACCGACACCCTCGTCTGCTCCTTCGCCGACGCCGTCGAGGCCGACTCCCAGGTTCGCAACGACCCGGACCGGCTGTCGGCCCTGCACACCCACTTCTCCGAGTACGTGAAGAAGTATTCGGTCTACCACAACATCATCCTGCTCTCCCCCGAAGGCGACGTGCTGGCCCAGCTCGACCGGGACAATCGGGTGGCGCACACCGCCGATCCCCTGGTCGGCGAAGCCCTGGCCACCACGGAGGGTTATGTGGAAATCTTCCGGCCGGTGGACCTGCTCCCGAACGAGGAAAGCCCCCTCATCTATGCCTACCGTGTCATGTCCGCGGACGGCAGCCACCCGGTGGGCGTGCTCTGCCTCTGCTTCCGCTTCCAGGACGAATGCCGCCGCATTTTCGAAAGCCTGGTGGCGGAGGACGACTGGAATGTGATCACCCTGCTGGATGCCAACAACCGGGTCATCGCCAGCAGCGACCCCTACCAGCTACCCATCGGCGCCCGGCTGGAGGCCATCGCCGACGATGCCTGCGAAATCATCCGCTTCGCCGGCCGGGAATACCTGGCCACGACCCGCAAGACCCATCCCTACCAGGGCTACGGCGGCCCCGGCTGGGTCGGTCACGCCCTGGCGCCCCTCAACCACGCCTTCGACATTTCGGAGGCGCCGGAGCTGGCGGCGGTGCCGGAGGATTTCCTGCAGGACGTGATCGAGGTGGCCACCCTATTCCCCCAGGAACTGCGGGACATCCCCGTCCGGGCCACGACCATCCAGCAGGAGCTGAACCGGGCCGTCTGGAACGGCAACATCTGGCTGGCCCGGGACAGCGAAATCCACAATTCCGAATTCGCCAAGGTGCTGCTGCGGGAAATCGGAAGCACCGGCGCCCGGACCCGCAACGTTTTCAGCGAATCCACCACCAACCTCTACAAGACGGTCATGTCCTCGGTGCTGTTCGATTGCGGCACCCAGGCGGCGCTGGCCATCGACATCATGGACCGCAACCTCTACGAGCGGGCCAACGACTGCCGCTGGTGGGCCCTGACCGAGGAGTTCCGCCGGGAACTGGCCGCCGGCCTGGCCGACGGCGCCCAGCGCAGCCGCCTCACCGAAGTTCTCCGCCGCATCAACGGCCTCTACACGGTCTATAGCAACCTGCTGATCTTCGATGCGGTCGGCCGTGTCGTCGCCGTATCCAACCCCGCCTACAACGATTTCATCGGCAAGCCCCTCAGCGAGGGTTGGGTCCGCCAGACCCTGGGGCTGAAGGATGCCCAGTCCTACTTCGTGTCCAGCTTTTCGGAAACCGGGCTCTACGCCGGCCAGCCCACCTACGTCTTCACCGCGGCGATCCGCCGCCCCACCGGCAACGAACCGGCCGGGGGCATCGCCATCGTCTTCGACGCCGCCTCCCAGTTCAAGGCGATGCTCGCCGATGTCCTGCCCCGCCAGGAAAACGGCGAACCGGTCCCCGGCGCCTTCGCCGTCTTCGCATCGACCAGCGGCCAGGTCATCTCCAGCACCGACCCCTCCCTTGCGCCCGGATCGCGGCTGGATACCGCCCGGGAGTTCCTCGACCTGCAGCGTGGCGAAATCCACGCCAACGTCGTGGTCCATGGCGGCCGCTACTACGCGGTGGGTTCCTGCCTGAGCGCCGGCTACCGGGAATACCGGGCCGAAGGGGACGCCAGCCTGACGGAAGACGTGGTGGCCCTGGTCTTCACCCCCCTCTCCGAAGACATCGTCGCCGAGGGCCGGGCATCCGCCCGCCGCGCCGTCGCCCCCCGCCCCGCCCAGCCGCCGGTGCGCGGCACCGACGCGATAGACATCGCCAGCTTCTACATCAGCCACAACTGGTACGGCCTGCGGCCCTCCTCCGTGGTGGCGGCGGTGGATGCCGATCACCTTACCCCGATGCCAGGGACGCCGGAACATGTGGCGGGCTGCCTCATGTTCGAGGACCAGGCCATCACCGTTTTCGACCTATCCGGGACCCTCGCCGCCACCCGCCCGAACCAGGAACGCCGCCGGGGCAGGGATGGCGCCGGCAAGCGCCAGATCCTGGTACTGCGCTCCCAGCGGTACCAGATGCGCTTCGGCATCCTGGTGGACAACCTGGGGGAAATCGCCGAGATCGCCTCCGCCCGCATCGAGGCCGTCCCGGAAATGATGGCCGACGGGCAATCCCTGATCGAGAGCCTGGTGAAGCCCCTGGCCGTCGATGGCGAACGGCGCATCCTGATCGTGCTCGCCACCGACAAGATCGTCCAACGCTTCGCTGCCCCGGCACCGTTCCTGGAGAGCGGCCCATCCTACAAGGAGGAACCACTGCACCTGGTCGCAGCCGGCTACTAGGAAAACCCGGGGCCGGCAGCGGGCATCTATAATGGCCCGATGTCCAGCCCCGACGCCGCCCCATGATCCCCTTCCTCGGCCCTCTCGATCCCTTTCCGCCGGTCGAGTCGGCCCGGTCGGACATGGGCGGGCTGCTGGCCATCGGCGGCGGGCTCTCCCCGGAACGGATACTGAACGCCTACCGGCGTGGGATATTTCCCTGGGGCACCCTGAACGGCTTTCCCCTGTGGTACAGCCCCGACCCGCGCATGGTGCTTATTCCGCCGGAATTCCGCCTGCGCCGATCCTTGCTGCGGGTACTGAAGAAGGGCGACTACGAAGTGCGTTTCGACACCGACTTCGCCGCCGTCATCGAAGCCTGCGCACAGACCGCCCGCCCCGGCCAGGACGGCACCTGGATCACCGATGACATGCGGGAGGCCTACATCCGGCTCCATGAACTCGGCTGGGCCCACTCTGTCGAAACGTACCAAGAAGGCAATCTCATTGGAGGCCTGTACGGGCTGGCTATTGGAGACATGTTTTATGGCGAATCCATGTTTTCCCGCCGGACCGACGCTTCGAAGATTGCCTTCGCCCATCTTGTCCGTCATTTATCCCGAGAAAAGTTCGGCATGATCGACTGCCAGATGCGGACGGAACATCTTGCGTCCCTGGGCGCCCGGGAAATACCCCGCCGCGAATTCCTGGAGCGGTTGCACCAGCTGACGGCCCGTCCCCGTCCGGGCGGTCCCTGGCCTTCTTCCGGGGCCTCTTTCGATTGGGAAACGCCATGGCACACCTGAACGACAGCGACCTGCCCTTCTCGCTCCTCCAGTTCTACGCCACCTCGCCCTATCCCTGTAGCTACCTGCCCGGCCGCATGGCCCGCTCCCAGGTGGCCACGCCGACCCATCTCATCAACGCCTCGGTCTATAGCCAACTGGTGCGGGTCGGCTTCCGCCGCAGCGGCGTCTTCACTTACCGGCCCCAATGCGACCGCTGCAGCGCCTGCGTCCCCGTCCGCCTGCCGGTCGCCCGCCTGGAGCCCAACCGCAGCCAGCGCCGCAGCCTGAAGCGGCACGACGACCTGACCGTGCGGGAGCTGCCCCTGGCCTTCTTCGACGACCATTACGAGCTCTACGCCCGCTACCAGGCCACCCGCCACGCCGGCGGCGGCATGGACGAGGACAGCCACGAGCAGTACGCCCACTTCCTGCTCCAGAGCCATGTGGATACCCGGCTGATCGAATTCTCGGAAGGCGACCGGCTGCGCATGGTCAGCCTGATCGACTTCCTGGAGGACGGGCTCTCCTCGGTCTACACCTTCTTCGACCCGGACATTCCCAACGCCAGCTTCGGCACCTACAACATCCTCTGGCAAGCCCGGCAGTGCGCCAAGCTGGGGCTTCCCTACCTCTATCTGGGCTACTGGATCCGCAACAGCCGGAAGATGGCCTACAAGACCCGTTTCCGCCCCATCGAAGGACTCATCGACGGGGAATGGCGGGAAATCGACGTGGATTCCCTTTCCCTGGATTACTGATAGCGCAGAGCTTCGATGGGATCGAGCCGGGCTGCCTTGCGGGCCGGATAGAAGCCGAAGAACACCCCTACCCCCGCCGCCACGGCGAAAGCCACCAGCACCGATGTCCCGGAAATGACCACCACCATGTCGGTGATGGCATTCACCAGCAGTGCCGCCCCCACCCCGAGGACCAGGCCGATGAAGCAGCCGGCCACGGAGATGATGATGGCCTCCAGGAGGAACTGGCTGAGGATGTCCCGCTCCCGGGCGCCGATGGCCATGCGGATGCCGATCTCCCGGGTCCGTTCGGTCACCGACACCAGCATGATGTTCATGATGCCGATGCCCCCCACCAGCAGGGACACCGAGGCGATGGCCCCCAGCAGGACCGACATGGTGCGGGTCGTCTCCGCCTGGGAATCCGCCGCCGCCGACAGGTTGCGGGTGTAGAAGTCGTTCTCCATGCCCTCCCGCAGCCGGTGACGCTGCCGCAGCAGGGACTCGATGCCCTTCTCCACCATGGGCATCGCCTCGTCGGAAACTGCCTGGACCATGATCATCCGCACCGCCCCCTGGAAGGGCGTGCCGAACACCTTGCGCTGGGCGGTGGTGAGGGGAATGATCACCGTGTCGTCCTGGTCCCGGCCGTCCAGGTTCTGGCCCTTGCTGCCCAGGACGCCGACCACCATGAAGGGGCTCTGCTGGATGCGCAGGGTCTTACCCACCGGGCTCTCTTCGCCGAACAGGTTCTTGGCGGCGGTGGCGCCGATCAGGGCTACCCGGGTGGCGGAACGCACGTCGGAATCGCCGAAGGCCGCGCCATCGACGATGGTCCACGCCCGGGCGTCCAGGTAGGGCGGCGTGGTGCCCACCACCTGGGAACTCCAGTTGTTGGGGCCATAGACCAGCTGACGGCTGCCCTGATGCACCGGAGCCACATTGGCCACCCCATCCAGTTCGCTGATCGCCTCCGCGTCCGCCACGTTCAAGGTCGGCGCCCCGGCGCTGCCGCTGCGCACCCCCGCCGTGGTGAAAGAGCCGGACAGGACGATGAACAGGTTGCTGCCCATGGTGGCGATGGATTGCTGCACGGCGTACTGGGCGCCCTGGCCGATGGCCATCATGATCACCACCGCGCCGACGCCGATCACCATGCCCAGCATGGTCAAGGCCGTGCGCAGCCGGTTGGCGCCCATGGCCCGCCAGGCTTCGGAGAGCATGAACTTCAGCATGCCGCCTCCTTCCGGGCCGTCGCCACGTCGCTGACGATATGGCCGTCCAGGAAGCGCACCTGGCGCTTGGCATGGTCCGCGATGTCCTGCTCGTGGGTCACCAGGACGATGGTGATGCCCTCCCGGTTGAGTTCCCCGAAGAGGGCCATGATTTCCTCGCTGGTGTGGCTGTCCAGGTTGCCGGTGGGTTCGTCCGCCAGGATGAGTTGGGGGTCGTTCACCAGGGCCCGGGCGATGGCCACCCGCTGCTGCTGGCCGCCGGAAATGCGATTGGGGAGCGATCCCGCGTACTTGGCGAGCCCGACGCGGTCGAGGAGCACCCGGGCCTTGGCCCGCCGCTCCTCCTTCTCGACGCCGCGATAGACCAGGGGCAGCGCCACGTTGTCCTCAAGGCTCATGCGGGGCAACAGGTTGAAGCCCTGGAAGACGAAGCCGATGGTCCGGTTGCGGATGATGGCCAGTTCGTCCCGGTCCAGGGTGGCCACGTTGCGGCCGGTGAGGAAGTAGTCGCCGGCGGTCGGCGTATCCAGGCAGCCCAGGAGGTTCATGAAGGTGGACTTGCCGGAACCGGAAGGCCCCATGATGGCCACGTATTCCCCGGGATGGACGGCGAGATTCACCCCCTTCAGGGCCGGAAAGAGCCCGGCCGCCGTCTCGTAGGACTTGGCCAGGTCCGCGACCCGGATGACCGCTTCCCCGTCCATCAGAAGAGCCGCATCCCCACGCTGCTGCCGCCGGACTTGGCGCCGTTGACGTTCTCGCCCATCACCACCTTGTCGCCGGGCTTGAGGTCGCCGCCCACCACCTCGGTGTTGCGGTTGTCGGTGATGCCGAGCTGCACGGCAACCGGCTTCAGCTGGCCGTTCTCCAGGATATGGACGGTGCCGCTGGCGGTATCCCGCTTCTTGCGGCCGCCCCCTTCCCCGCCGCCGGGACCGCCGGCGCCAGGGCCACCGGCCGGCCGCTCCGCCGGCTTCTCGACGGCTTTTTCCTTATTGGCGTCCGCCGGCTTGAAGCGCAGGGCGGCGTTGGGCACCAGCAGCACATCGCTACGCCGGGCCACGCCGATATTCACATAGGCGGTCATGCCGGGCAGCAGGGTCTGGTCCGGGTTATCCACCGCCACCCGCACGTTGTAAGTGACCACGTTCTGCTGGTTGGTGGGGTTGAGGCGGATCTGCTGCACCACGCCATGGAAGCTGCGGCTGGGGAAGGCATCCACGGTGAAGCGCACCTTCTGGCCTTCCTTGATGTTGCCGATGTCAGCCTCCGCGAAGCTGGTGTCGATGGCCATCTTGGACAGGTCCTGGGCGATCTTGATCAG
>DASRUX010000312.1:0-7198 GCA_035655235.1 Rhodocyclaceae bacterium
AGCGACCTGTTTGTCAGAAAAGCCCCGGTCGCGTGCGCCTTTGGTGAGTGATCCGTAATTTGATTGCCAATCAAGATGGCACCATTCGGCAAGACCTGAGATTTCGCCAACATCAAAGGCGCGATTAGCCACTGCTCTCGAAATTGGGACTGTAGTTCTTTCCGTCTCAGACGTGGGTTGGGCAAACTGACCATTGGAAAGCTTTGCTTTTCCCCAGAAATTTTGGAGCACTAGGGAAAGCAGTTCTTCTCGTTGTGATTCCGGCAAGATGCCAGCATGTGAAAGCCCACACAAAAATACGAGAGAAAGCGGTAAAAAAATACGACGCATTTGTGGCACCTAACAGTTATTTAATGGACCTGTTGGGTCCGTCTATGAATTGATATACATAGTCATTATGCATATGGAATCGGTTGTAGGGCAAGGACGTGGCCTTGGTGGGGTCCGTATAACAATTCCAATAATTCGGACCCCAGGAAGTCGACTCGGATGACCACAATCGGGACAACAGCTCAGCTGGCTGATTGAGGCCGAACTCACCCAATTCCCCCAACCCGCGACAAATGGTATGTCCTGGCAATGCCATGGAATACAGCAAGGTAGGCGGCCGCTCACGGTAACCGAAGCCCCTTGCCCTCCGGCCATCCCTTTCCTAAGCTTGCATCGCAAGTGCAATGCAATTCAGGACCGATCATGAAATCAGCCCCCCTGCCCGCAGTGCGGGTTTCCCCAGAAATTCGCATGGCAGCGGAAGCCATCCGCCATCAACGGGAAGAGGACTATTACTGACGTGTCCCTCATCGACACCCATTGCCATCTCGACGCGGCGGAATTCGACGCCGACCGGGAGGCAGTCTGGTCGTCGGCCCGCATGGCCGGCGTGGAAACCATCGTGGTGCCGGCGGTGGCGGCCGCCAATTTCCCCGCTGTGCAGGACTGCTGCCGGCGCTACGCAGGCTGTCTGCCGGCCTACGGCATCCATCCCATGTACGTGATGGGCGCCCGGGAAGAGGACATCGACCGCCTGCGGGAATGGCTAAGCCGGGAAAAGCCGGTGGCGGTGGGGGAGATCGGCCTGGATTTCTTCGTCACCGATGTCGATCCGGCGCGCCAGGAGTGGTTTTTCGCCGAGCAGCTCAAGCTGGCCCGGGACTTCGGGCTGCCGGTGCTGCTCCACGTCCGGCGGGCGGTGGATCACATCCTCAAGCACCTGCGGCGGATCGAGGTGCCCGGGGGCATCGCCCATGCCTTCAACGGCAGTCGCCAGCAGGCGGACGAGTTCATCGCCCGGGGCTTTAAGCTGGGGTTCGGCGGTACCGTCACTTTCGAGGGTTCCCGCCGCATCCGCCAACTAGCGGCGACCCTTTCCCTGGAATCCCTCGTCCTGGAGACGGATGCCCCGGACATCCCGCCCGCCTGGCTGAACCGGGGGCGCAATGCCCCGGCCGAGCTGCCCCGCATCGGCGCCGAGGTGGCGGCCCTGCGGGGCATGGCCCCGGCCGATCTGGCCGCGGCCGCCGGCCTCAACGCCCGGCGGGTTCTGGGGTTGTCGTCAGCGCCCTGATCAGGGCGGGGACCGCTTCCGGCGGCTGGGGCTGGGAGAAGAGGAAGCCCTGCAGGTGGTCGCAGCCCAGGTTGGTCAGTTCCAGCTGCTGCTGGTCGATCTCGACCCCTTCGGCCACGGTTTCCATCTTCATGCTCTGGGCCAGCAGAATGATGGCCCGCACCAGGTGGAAGGCTTCCGACTGGCCGTCCAGGTTGCGGACGAAGCTGCGGTCGATCTTGATCACATCCACCGGGAACTGGGCCAGGTAGTTGAGGGAGGAATAACCGGTCCCGAAGTCGTCGATGGCGATCCGCACCCCCCGGTTGCGCAGCTCGGTGAAGATGCTGCAGGCCAGTTCCGGATTGTCGGAGAGCATGGTTTCGGTCAGTTCCAGCTCCAGCTGCTCCGGCCGGACGCCGGTGCGCTGCAGGGTGTCCATGACCAGATTGACGAATCCCGCCGCCCGCAGCTGGCGGGCCGAGACATTGACGGCGATGCGGGGGATGGGCACCCCGTCGGCCTGCCAGGCGGCCAGTTGCCGGCAGGCGGCTTCCAGGGACCAGGCGCCCATTTCCTCGATCACGCCGGTCTGCTCGGCCAGAGGGATGAAGCGGTCCGGGGCCAGCAGGCCGCGCTCGGGATGCTGCCAGCGCATCAGGGCCTCGGCGCCGCTGATGCCATTGCCGGTGGCGTCCATCTGGATCTGGTAATGGAGCACCAGCTCCTGGCGGGCGACGGCGTGGCGCAGGGCGGTTTCCAGCTCCAGGCGGTCGCCGGCGGAGGCGGCCTCGTGGGCGGGGTCGAAGACGTGCCAGGTGTTGCGGCCGGCGCTCTTGGCTACGTAGAGGGCGACATCGGCGTTCTTGATGAGCTGGTCGCTGTTGCCGCCATGCTCGGGGAAGACGGCGATGCCGATGCTGGTGGTGACGAAGACTTCCTGGACCCCCAGGTCGATCTCCGGGGCCAGGGCCTCGACCAGCTTGCGGGCGATGTGGCCGGCGTCCAGGCTGCTGCGGATTTCCGGCATGAGCAGGGCGAATTCGTCGCCCCCCAGGCGGGCCAAGGTGTCGCAATCCCGGACGGCGAGGGAAAGGCGCCGGCCGACTTCCTTCAGCAGCCGGTCGCCGATCTGGTGGCCGAGGGTATCGTTGATGGTCTTGAAGCGGTCCAGGTCCATCATCAGCACCGCCAGGGGGCGGCCGTTGCGCTGGGCCTGGCGCAGGGCGGTGTCGAGGCGATCCCGGAAGAGCAGGCGGTTGGCCAGGCCGGTCAGGGAGTCGTGGTAGGCCAGATGGTAGATGTAGGCTTCCGTTTCCTTGCGGTCGCTGATGTCGGAGAAGAGGCCGATGTACTGGACGATGTCGTCCCGGGCATCCCGCACGGCGGAAATGGACAGCCACTCGGTGTAGGTCTCGCCGGTCTTGCGGCGGTTGATGATCTCGCCCTGCCACTGGCCCGTCTCGCGCAGGACGTTCCACATATTGCCGAAGAAGGCGGGGTCGTGCTGGCCGGAAGACAGCACATCGCCCGGTTTGCGGCCCCGGGCTTCGTTTTCGCTGTAGCCGGTGATCCGGGTGAAGGCGGGATTGACCCACTGGATGCGGCCCTGGCGGTCGGTGATGACCATGGCCTCGGCCAGGTCGTCGAAGACCCGGGCGGCCAGGCGCAGCCGGGCGCCGGACTGGCGCAGGCGGATGAGGGCCAGGGTGATCGAAGCCACCAGGGCCAGGGCGAAGGCCGCCATGACCTTGCGGTAGCGGTTGGCGGTGTCCACCGCCTGGCGGTGCTGGGTGGTGTAGTCGCCGTAGGCGGCATTGACGGCGCTGGTGAAGGGGGATTCCAGCACCTGCCGGGAAACCTGCTGGGCGCCCCGGTATTGCTCCAGGATCAGGCTGCCGTGGGTGACCAGAAGCTGGCCTTCCACCCGGTTCCCCTCCGGCCACTGTTGGATTTCATTGCTGAGCTGGTAGACGTTGCTGACGATGGCGGGCAGGTCATCGGCCGCGCCCTGCATCAGGAAGGCCAGCACCCGCCGGGACACCCGGTTGAGCTGGGCGCTGCCCTGGCGGCTTTCCAGGGCCTCGGCCAGGTTGATGAAGTGGAACTGGGAGGTGCTGAGGATGGAGTTGAGCTGCTTGAAACGCTCCATGCCGGCCTGCTTCTCCTGCCAGGCGGCGCGGGCCGGGGCCAGGGATTCGGCCAGGCCGACGGCGGCGAAATCGGCCTGAAGCTGGTCCAGCAGCTCCTCGCCCCGCCGGCTGGCCTCCACCAGGCCGTCGTAGTCCTGCTTGTGGCGATGGCGGAGCTTGAGGGTTTCCAGGTTGGCGGCGATATCCACCGCCACCAGTTCATTCACCGCCAGCTCCACCCGGTGCAGCCCGGCCTCATCCACCGTGCTGGAGCGGTAGAGGACGGTCAGGACGACCAGGGCGACCGCCGTCATCAGCCACATGCGGGGGGCGGTCAGCTGGTTGAGCAGGGTCTGCTTCACGGCGTGGCCTCGCCATTGAGGCTCTTCAGGAAGGCGACGATCAGGTCGATGTCCTGCCGGGGCAGGTTGACGCCCAGCTGGTAGCGGCCCATGGTGGCCACCGCATCCTCCAGGGTCGGGGCGGAAGCGTCGTGGAAATAGGGGGCGGTCAGGGCGACGTTGCGCAGGCTGGGCACCTTGAAGAGGTGGAGGTCCTCCTCCTTGCCGGTGACGTTGTAGCGCCCCTGGTCGGCCCGGGTGACGTGTTCCTTGGTGTCGAAATAGCGGGACATGATGCCGAAGCGCTGGTACAGGTTGCCGCCCACATTCACGCCCTGGTGGCAGCCGACGCAGCCGTGCTTCTTGAACAGCTGGTAGCCGAGTAGTTCGTTCGGGGTGAGGGCGCTGCGCTCCCCCCGCAGCCAGCGGTCGAAGCGGGAAGGGCGGGGCAGGCTGCGCTCGAATTCGGCGATGGCGGCGGTAACGTTGGCGGGGGTGACGCCGTCCCGGTAAAGGGTCATGAAGGCCTTGCGGATGGCGGGATCGGCTTCCAGGCGCTCGATCACCTCCGGCCATTTGGCGGCCATTTCCTTGGGATTGACGATGGGGCCGCCGGCCTGCTCCTCCAGGGTCCCTGCCCGGCCGTCCCAGAACTGGCGGAAATTGTAGGCGGCGGTCAGGACGCTGGGGGCGTTGATATCGCCCTCGGCGCCGCCGACGCCGATGGAAACCCGGCGGCCGTCGGCGCCGCCCCGCTCCACGTCGTGGCAGGAGGCGCAGGCAATGGTGCCGTCGGCGGACAGGCGCGGGTCATGGAAAAGCTGGCGGCCCAGGGCGACCTTGCCCGCGTTGAGGGCAGGCGCTTCCGGCAAGGGCAGGATGGGTTCGCCGCCCCGGCCGGCGGGGTCCAGGTCGGCGCCGCCGACGCGATAGCGGCTGGCCTGCACCGGGCCGGGCGCCGGTTCCCCGTCGAACCACAGGAATGCCGCCGCCGCAGAAGCCAGGACGGCCGCCGCCAGAATCGGCAACAGGGTTCGCCGGTTCTTCATGGTCGCTGCATTTCCTGGGTGATCGAGTGGAAGGGCATTTCAGGGCTGGGTCTTGGCGGTTCGATATATTACAAATGGACTATCCCAAGCCGATCGATCTTGGTCAAGGGGATGTCGTAAGGTCCCCTGGTATTTGAACAGTCGGCCGGGCGTAATGCCCTGGGGCCTTCGAGTCGGAAGGTGGCCTGGGCGGCAGCCCAGGAAGAGTCCCAAGGCGTTATTTTAGCAAAGACTGATGGTTCGACGGGCTGAGCAGTATGCATACAGCCGTCGGCGCAAAAATACGGTGTCGCCCCAATGACAGGTCACTAGTTTGATGGCATAACTCTCCGTGGTTGACCAATCGGAAAAGGAAGACGCCATGTGGAAAGACCTGTCCATCGGCAAGAAGCTCGCAGTCGGTTTCGGAGTCGTCATGTTCCTCGCCCTGACGCTGGGCGGGCTGGCCTGGTCCAAGATGGAAAACCTGGGCGGGCAGTGGAAGGCGTTCGAAACCGTCACCCTCAAGAAGCGGGACGCCGTCACCGACGGCATGTTCGCCCTCCAGGAGGGCATCCACCACTTCAAGAACTATGTCCTGCGGGGCGGCGACTACAGTCAGAAATTCCAGGCCGACATGGGGGCCATCCGGAAGGCCACCGATGCCTACCGGCAGGCGGGCCAGGTCGGCGCCGAGGAGGAAAAGTACCTCCGGCAGGTGGAGGACGGTGCCCGCGATTACCTGGCCGCCATGGCCGAGGCGGTGCGGTTGAACGGCGAGGGCAGGACATCCGCTGAAATCGACAAGTCCATCAAGGGCGCCGATAAGGTCCTGACCGAGGGCTTCAAGCAACTCCTGGAAGTCAATGCCAGGAGCACCCGGGCGGCTTCGGAGGCGTTCTCCGCCATCATCCAGTCCACCGCCGCCGCCATCGGCGCCATCGGGCTGGCCATCCTGGTGGTCGGCCCCCTGCTCTCGTGGATCGTCGCCCGGGGCATCGTGGTCCCCCTGCGGGAGGCGGTGAACGTGGCCGAAAGCCTGGCCCAGGGCGACTTGTCCGTCCGTACCCGCGCCACTTCCCGGGACGAAGTCGGCCTGCTGGCGGGCGCCATGGCAAGCATGGCGGAAACCCTTCAGCGCACCATCGGCCATATCCACGCCACCGCCAACCAACTGGCCGATTCCTCCGGCCAGATTTCCTCCACCGCCCAGATGCTGTCCCAGTCATCCGCCGAGCAGGCGGCCAGCATCGAGGAAACCTCGGCCAGCGTCGAGCAGATGACCGCCAGCATCCTGCAGAACACCGACAGCGCCCGCAGCACCGATGCCATGGCGAGCCAGGCGGCCCAGGAGGCGGCCCGGGGCGGCGAGGCGGTGAAGAGCACGGTGGCGGCCATGGAGCAGATCGCCGACAAGATCGGCATCATCGACGACATCGCCTACCAGACCAACCTCCTCGCCCTGAATGCCGCCATCGAAGCCGCCCGGGCAGGGGATCACGGCAAGGGCTTCGCGGTGGTGGCGGCGGAAGTGAGGAAACTCGCCGAGCGCAGCCAGGTGGCCGCCGGGGAGATCAGCGAACTGGCCGACTCGTCGGTCAAGCAGGCGGGGGAAGCTGGCCGGCTCCTGGAGCGGATGGTGCCCTCCATCCGCCGGACATCGGACCTGGTCCAGGGCATCGCCGCCGCCTCCGACGAGCAGTCCAGCGGTGCCGGCCAGATCAACAGCGCCATCGGCCAGCTCAACCTGTCCACCCAGCAGAACGCCTCGGCTTCCGAAGAACTGGCGGCCACCGCCGAGGAGCTGACCGCCGTCGCCCACCAGTTGCTGGAGCGGGTCGCCTTTTTTCGGCTGGGCGGTTCGGCGGCGTAAGGACGGGGCTGGCGGCGGCTCAGATCCAGCCGTTGTCCACGAACTCGATGATGTCGTAGCGGCGGTCTTCGAGCTGCCGGGCGGCGATGGCTGAGACGATCCTGGCGACCCCTTCGGCATAGGGGGTGGCGCCATACACCCGGGTCTCCAGGGCGAGGCTGCACAGGCCGTCCCCGATCACGATGCGGTGGTAGGCGTGGCGGCCCAGGTGCTCGGGCGGGATGCCCAGGGACCCTTGCTGCTCGGCCGGATTGCGGATCGACACGATTTCGGCAGCCGGC
>DASRUX010000313.1:0-11309 GCA_035655235.1 Rhodocyclaceae bacterium
TCGCCATGCACCCGGTCCACCACCGCCGGCACCTCCAGGCGCTGGACATACTGGGCCGCCTCGAAATAGCCGGGCTGTCCCGGCTGGATGGCGGGGTTACCCGAGTCTCGCACGGCCAGGGGCAACCAGCCGATTTCCAGGTCGGCGCCGGTGGCAACCACCAGTTGGGCTCGCCTGGCCTGGGCAAGCAGGGAGGGCCGGGCTTCGATGCGGTGGGGGTCCTGGAGGGCATGGGTGGCGGTGAACACCTTCACCTTGTCGCCCCCGATTTCCTGGGCGAGCGCGCCCCACTCCGGCAGGGTGGCGAAGACATTGACGGCCGCCAGGGCGGGCCAGGCGGAGAGAAGCAGGGATAGGGCAGCGAGCAGTCTTTTCACGGGACTCTCCTCAGAACTTGTGGGCGCCATGGGCGCCGAGGCTCATGATGTATTGGACGAAGAACTGGCTGTCTTCTAGCCCCGGGCCCCGGGAGGTATCGCGGCCGTACTGCACCCGGACCCGGGAGAACTCGGAGGGGGACCAGTCCACCATCAGGGTGTCGCGCCGGGGGGAGTAGCGCTGGAGGCCAGCAGCATCGGCCAGGGCCAGCGTCGTGCCGACGTTGGCGGTGCCGGAGTCCAAGGCATCGTGGCGGTAGCCGACCCGCCAGCCGCGGGCGAATTGCCAGACGCCCTGGGCGTACCAGCCGGATTGGCGGCGGCGGTAAGTGTCGGTAGCCGCGCCGACCAGACCGGCCCCCGCAGGCACCACGATGGGGGTATCGTCATAGGTTAGGTTACCGCTCTCCCGGCGCTGCATATATTCGGCCTGGAACTTGAAGTTGCGGTAGGTGGGATCGCCGTTGGGCGCCCATTTCCACACCAAATCGGCGCCGACGGTATCGCTGCTTCCGGCAAAACTGCCGACGGCATTGACGGCTCCGGCAGCGTCGATATCGCTGAACTGCCGCCCGTTGGGCCGGGTACTCACATAGGAAATCCCCGCCTGCCAGGAATGGGAAATGCCCAGGTCGTCGCCCACATGGGCGTACAGGGCGCCAAGGCCATTGCCGTTGCGGTCCCGCTCGTTGCCGGGGAAGCCTCCGCCCCGGGCCATTTCGGCGCCGACCTCAAGATAGATCGGCGTCGGCGCCAGCCATTTCAGCTGCACGCCGTCATTGCCCAGCCGGGAACCGTAGAAGGCCTTGTAAACCAGGGGCGCATCGACGAAGTCCCAGGCGTGGGGATGCTGGGCGTTGAGATAGCCGATGCCGGACAGGAAGCGCCCGGCCTTGAGCTTCAGCCCTTCCGGCAGGGCTAGGGTCTCGACATAGGCCTCTTCGGTATTCACGCCGCCATCGGGGGACATGGAAAAGAGCGCGACGCCCCGGAACATGGGGTCTACGTTGGCGGCCAGGGCCAGCTCGGATTCGCCCAGGGAAAAACTGCGCCGGGGCGGCGAAATCTCGCCGCCGCTGGGGATGAAGCCCCGCAGGCGGTAGGTGTCCGGGCTGCGGGAAGTGCTGGCGTACTTGCCGTCGAGGATGACGGAAACCTCCGGGTTGAAAGCGGTGGCGGAGCCGGCCGGCATGGGCGCCGCGGGAACCGGCACTGGCGCGGGCTCCGCAGGTTTGGTGGCTTCCGCGGCCGCCAGCTTGGCTTCGAGGGCGGCGATACGCTGCTCGTAGCTCTTCTTCATCTCGTCGATCTGAACCCGGATAGCGGCCAGGTCGGCGTCCGAGGCCGCCTGGGCGCCGCCACACAACGCCAAGCCGACGGCGAAGGCAATTTTCTTCTGCAACATGGATTTCTCCTGAAACGCAATGACAACGGGCCGCGACGGCAGGCCGCGGCCAATGGCAGGAAAGGCGTTTCAGGCGAGAGGCGGAGCGCGCTGGCTGGCGAGGGGCGGCGGGAGGTGGCTGCGGGCCGAGAAGGACACCGCCTCCGGCACCAGCACCACCTCGACCACCGGCGGCAGGGAAACCGTTCCAGTCAGGCCGGAACCCAGATCGTGGGCCGCCAGGCAGAGCTGGCAGGCATGGACCGGCGGCGCCCCTTCCTTGCCCGCCACATGCTCGACGGCATGCACCCCGACGGCCAGTTGGCCGAAGATCAGGGCGACGACGAGGAGGAAGTGGCGAAGGGAGGTCACCGGATCAGTCTAGCGCGATCAATCCACCTGGACCAGCAGGCCCTTCAGGTATTCCCCTTCCGGGAAATTGAGGGCCACCGGATGGTCGGGCGAGCCGGCCAGGCGCCGCACGATGCGGGCTTCCCGGCCGGAATCCAGGGCGGCGCCGGCGACGATCTTCTGGAACAGCTCAAGGCCGATGCCGCCGGAGCAGGAATAGGTCATGAGCAGGCCGCCCGGCTTCAATAGCCGGAAACCCAGGAGATTGATGTCCTTGTAGGCCCGGGACGCCCGGTCGGCGTGGGCGGCGGAGGGGGCGAATTTGGGCGGGTCGAGGACGATGAGGTCGAACTGGCGGCCTTCCTTGCGGAAAACCCGCAGGGCTTCGAACACATCCGCCTCCAGCCACTCGGCCTTATCCGCCGGCAGATGGGGGTTGAGGGCCAGGTTGGCCTTGGCCTGATCCAGGGCGGGGCCGGAGGAGTCGATGGACAGCACGCTCTCGGCGCCGCCAGCCAGGGCCTGGAGGGAGAAGCCCCCCGTGTAGCAGAAGCAATTGAGAACGCTCTTGCCGGCCGACAGCTCCCGCAACAGCAGGCGGTTGTCCCGCTGGTCCAGGTAGAAGCCGGTCTTGTGGCCGCCGGCGATGTCGATGCCCAGGCGCACGCCGTTCTCGTCAATGGAGAGCGGCGCGCCGCCGGCCTCGCCATGGACCCAGCCGGTCACCGGCTCCAGGCCTTCCAGGCCGCGCACGTCGGAATCGGAACGCTCATAGACCCGGGTGCAGCCGGTGGCCTTCACCAGGGCGCCGACGATGGCATTGCGCCACTTGTCGGCGCCGGCCGAGGTGAGCTGCACCACCACCGTGTCGCCGTAGCGGTCGGCGATGACGCCGGGCAGGCCGTCGGATTCGGCGTGGATGAGGCGCACGCCCTCCTGGCCAGCCAATTCCGGCAGGCCGCTTCTACGGGCGACGGCGGCGGAGACCCGACGCTTGAAGAAGGCGTCGTCGATGGTTTCGGCCGGATCGAAGGTCCACATCCGGGCACGGATCTGGGACTTGGGGCTGAAAGCGGCCTTGCCCAGGGGGCGGCTGTCGTGGGCGAGGATTTCCACCGTATCGCCGGCCCGGGCGCGGCCCACCAGATGGGCGACGGAACCCGCGAACAGCCAGGGGTGGCGCTTGAAGACGGAACGCTCCTTGTCCGGAGCCAGGATGAGTTGTGCCATGGGGCGACCTTCGAAGACAAATGCAAGAAGCCCCGGTCACCTTGCGGCGACCGGGGCTCCGGAATGCGGCAGACGCTTAGCCCAGGGCCTTGCGGTTACGGGCGTGGCACTCGGCGCCGTAGATGACCTTGAACATGGTCTTGCTGGCGCCCTTGAACAGGCGCTTGGCGGACTTGGAAACGCAGCGGCGTTCCAGGGAAGAACGGCGGGTACGGTTGATGGCCATGACTAACTCCTTGATTCAGGCGATTTTTCGAAACGGATAATCATATTTGGAAGCGGCCCCGCGGTCAATTGGAATCCGCTCAGGAATCCGGCTTGCCGCGCTTGGCCCGGGGGTGGGCGGTGTCGTAGACCTTGGCCAGGTGCTGGAAATCCAGGTGGGTATAGACCTGGGTGGAGGCGATGCTGGCGTGGCCAAGCATTTCCTGCACCGCCCGCAGGTCGCCGGAGGACTGCAAGACATGGGAGGCAAAGGAGTGGCGCAGCATGTGGGGATGGACGTGGGTCGGCAGCCCCGCCTGCAGGGCCTGGGTGTCCAGGCGGCGCTGGATCATGCGGTGGGAAAGGCGGGTGCCGCGCCGGCTGACGAACAGGGCCTTTTCATCGGGCGCCGCCAGGGCATCCCGCTCGGCCGCCCAAGCGCTCAGGGCAGCCTGGGCCTTGGCGCCCACCGGGACGATGCGGGTCTTCTCCCGCTTGCCGGTGACCCGCACTTCGCCATCCTGGAGAGCCATTTCCAGGGCATCGCGGTTGAGGGAAGCGAGTTCGGCCAGGCGCAGGCCGGAGGAATAGAAGAGTTCGAAAATGGCCTTATCCCGGGCCGCCAGGGCGGGATCGCCGTCTTCCTCGCTGTCCAGCAGGCGGGCGGTTTCATCCACCGACAGGGCGCTGGGCAGGAGTTTGGCAGACTTGGGCGGGCGGATGCCCTCGCAGGGATTGGCCGCGATTTCTCCGCGGCGGCCCAGCCAAGTGAAGTAGCCGCGCCAGGCGGACAGGAGCCGGGCCAGGGACCGCCCCGACAAGCCCCTGCCATGGAGCTGGGCGACGAAGCGGCGGACGTGATGGATCTGGAGGGAGGCCAGAGGCGTCTTGCCGGCCAGGGCCAGGAGTTTTTCCAGGTCCCGCCGGTAACTGGTGACCGTCAGGGGCGACTGCCGGCGCTGCTCGGCCAGTTCGGCCAAATAGGCGTCGACGGTCGCGTCGGTGGTCACAGGGCCGACTTGGTCACCCGGGCCAGGGCGGCGGAGACCATCTCGCCCAGACGCTCCAGGTAGAGGGTACCCATGTCGGCGTAGAAACGCTGGGTGTCTTCGCTGCCCAGGGCGATCATGCCGATGGTGCCGCCGCCGTTGCGCAGCGCAATGAGGGCCTGGGAACGGATGTGGGGGGCGTGCTCACCGAACCAGGAGGCAGTGCCGAAGCCGGCGGTGGAGCCGCAGTAGGGCCGGGCCAGGGTTTCGGCGAAGACCTGGAGTTCCTCGCTGACCGCGGCGAATTCGGGCAGGTCCTCGATGTCGGCGGGCTTGTCCCACAGGCGTAGCGCCACATGGGGCACGGCGAAGTCGTCGCAGAGGTGGAAATTGAGAAGATGGATGACCGCCTGGAAGGTCTCGGCGGCGATGAGGGCCACCGACAGGCGATGGACCTTCTCGCTGATGGCGTCGTTTTCTTCACCGAAGGCGATCAGCTCGGCCAGTTTGCCTTCCAGCTGCTTGTTGGTTTCCCGCATGACCAGCATCTGCCGCTCGTTGAGGGAAATGGCCCGGCCGCCATGGGGATGGGGGACGTTGAGGTGGGCCAGCAGGTCGGCGTACTGGTCGAAAAAGTCGGGATTGGCCTGCAGGAAACGGGCGACGTCGTCGGCGTTGATGGCAGCGGTCATAGTTCGATTTCTCCAGAGAAGACGGTCACGGCGGGTCCGGTCATGAGGACGGGCTGGCCGAGGCCGCCCCAGGCGATGGACAGGTCGCCGCCCCGGGTGCTGACCCGTACCGGCGACTCCAGCAGGCCACGGCGGATGCCGGCCACCACGGCGGCGCAGGCGCCGGTGCCGCAGGCCAGGGTTTCGCCGGAACCGCGCTCGAAAACCCGCAGGCGGATGGCGTGGCGATCCTTGATTTCCATGAAGCCCACATTGACCCGCTTGGGGAAGCGGGGATGGTTCTCGATGGCCGGTCCCTGGGCTGCCACCGGGGCGGTGTCGACGCTGTCGACCACCTGCACCGCGTGGGGGTTGCCCATGGAGACGACGGTGATGTCCACGGCCTGGCCATTCACGTCCAGGGGCTGGATGACGGCATCGCTGTCGCTGACGAAGGGAATCTCAGCCGGCTGGAAGCGGGGGGCGCCCATATCCACCGTCACCTCGCCATTTTCTTCCAGGCGGGGGGCGATGATGCCCCGCTGGGTCTCGACCCGGATTTCCCGCTTGCTGGTCAGCCCGGCCTCATGGACGAAACGCACGAAGCAGCGGGCGCCGTTGCCGCACTGCTCCACCTCGCCGCCGTCGGCATTGAAGATGCGATAGCGGAAATCGACGCCGGCTTGGCTGGGCGCTTCCACCAGCAGGAGCTGGTCGCAACCCACGCCGAAATTGCGGTCTGCCAGGAAGCGGATTTGCTCCGGCGAGAGATTGACTTGCTGGCGAACGCCGTCCAGGACAACGAAATCGTTGCCCAGACCATGCATCTTGGTAAATTTCAGCTTCACTGGAAACCCCGGATTAATTTCGGAAAAGCATAGCAGAGACATGGGGTTATCTCCAGCTATTAAAGTTTTTTCTCCATGATGTAGTCGTCCATCACGAAGCCACCGCCGATGTCGTCCACGATGGCATCCCGGACGGCAAAGCCGTACTTCTTGTAGGAGCCAATGGCCTTCGCGTTGCGTTTGTTCACCGCCAGGATGACCACCGGATAGCCGAGCTTCTTGGCCCGCTGGGCCACATGCTCGATGAGCTGGCCGCCGACACCCCGACGCTGCACGTCCGGGTGGATGTAGAGCTTGTCCAACTTGAACTCGCCCTTGTAGATCTCGCTGAAGGCGAAGCCGATGCGCCGGCCGTCGCAGAAGGCCTGGTCCAGCCACTTGTCGGCGTGCTCCAGGTCGTCGTAGAGGCGCTCGACGCCGTAGCGCTGCTCCAGCATGAAATCGATCTGTTCCTGGGTGATGATGCCGGGATAGGAAGCCTGCCATATTTCCCGAGCCAGGGCGGAAATGGCGGGCACGTCGGGATGGGTCACCGGGCGGATTTCGATGGTGAGGGGGCTGCTCATTTGTAGTACCTCTGTTCTCCGGGCGGCCGGGTCTTGAAGCGCTTATGCAACCAGAAATACTGCTCCGGCATTCGCAGCACCTGGGTTTCGATGTAACGGTTCATGCGTTCGGTGTCGGCCTCGACACTGTCGCCGGGGTAATTTTCCCATGCCGGCTGCAATTCCACCTCATAGCCGTCCTTCACCTGGCGGGTGATGCAGGGTACGACCCGGGCATGGGTCAGCCGGGCCAGGCGGGAAACGCCGGTGATGGTGGCCGCCGTCACCCCGAAGAAGGGGACGAAGATGGATTCCTTGGGGCCGAAATCCATGTCCGGCAGGTAGTAGAAGGGATAGCCGTCCTTCAGGGCCTTGATGGCCTTGCGCATGCCATCCTGGCGGGACATGAGGATGGGCTGGTTGAAGCGCAGGCGGCCGTTCAATAGCACCTGGTTGATGACCGGGTTTTTCTGGTTGGAATAGACGCTGACCAGGGGCGTGGTCATGGTCATCATGGTGCCGCCCGCGTCCAGGCCGACGAAATGGGGCGCCAGGAGGATCACCGGGCGGCCTTCCGGGTCCCGCAGGTTTTCCTCGCCATGCAGGCGGATCAGGCGCCGCAGCCGCCAGCGGGGCGCCCACCAGCCCAGGGTCCGATCGATGAAGGCCTGGGAGAAGGCGATGAAATGGTGGCGGGCCAGGGCTTCCCGCTCGGTCTCGCCCAGATCGGGGAAGCAGAGGCGCAGGTTGGTGAGGGCGACTTCCCGCCGTTCCCGGCCCAGGACGTAGAGAATCCGGCCGATAAACCCGCCGATGGCGCGCAGCACCGGCAGGGGGAGCCAGTGGAGCAGCCACAGCAGGGCCACGAGAAGACGCGTGAACAGGTTCTTCATTGGGCGCTTTGTTGCGGGGGCGGCTCGGCTCCTGCCGGCCGCTTGTAGCGGTTATAGCCCCACAGGTACTGGGCCGGGCATTCCCGCACCAATACCTCGATCTCGTGATTGATCTGCTGAGCCCGGGCCACCGTATCCCCCTCCAGCGCCTGGAGAGGCGGACGGAAATGGACACGGTAGCCGCGCCCATCCGGTAGGCGCTCCCCCCAGACCATGAGGCTGATGGCGCCGGTTTCGGTGAGACGGGCAGCCAGGGTCATGGTGTAGGCAGGCCGTCCGAAGAAGTCGAGCCAGACCCCCTCGCCCACCTTGGGGGCCTGGTCGGGAAGCATGCCGACCGCCTCGCCCCGCTTGAGAGCCTTGATGAGGGAGCGCACCCCGGACAAGTCGGCCGGGGCAAGATGCAGACTCTTTCGCTTCCGGCCCTTGAGAATCATGTCCTGGAGCGCCTTCTGCCGGGGCGGGCGATAGAGAACCGTGATTTCCCCGAAGGCGGAATAGTACTGGGCGGTGATCTCGAAGCAGCCCAGGTGCGGCGTCAGGAAGACGATGCCTTTGCCGGCTCGCTGGGCAGCTTCCACATGCTCCCAGCCGGTGACCTCCGCCACCTGGGCATTGGTTTCTTCCAGGGTCCGCAGCCAGATACGGGACAGTTCCAGTGCCTGCTTGCCCGATTCGGCCACCGCCTGCCTCCACAATGCCGAATCGATACCGGCCTGGGCCATGTTCTCCCGGAGGTGGCGGCGGTAGGTGGGCGAGGCCGCATAGGTCAGCCAGCCGAAGGCCGCACCTACGGTGTGCACCAGCCGCAGAGGCAGCCAACTCAACAGGCGGAAGAGGAAATCCATGTAGGCCAGAGGGTTGCAAGCCCTTGGAAAAAAGCTAACATTATCGAGTCGCCGAGTTAATCAGACAACTTGCGGGGCGACCGAAGGGGCTGCGAACCCTTCCCCAAATACCGCTAAAGCGTCGCCTGCTCGTGGCCCGAAGCCGGTAACGCCGGACAAATCGGGCCAATATTGGAGCAGAACTATGACCGCTCACAGCGATTACCTCTTCACTTCGGAATCGGTCTCCGAAGGCCATCCCGACAAAGTCGCGGACCAGATTTCCGACGCCATCGTCGACGCCATCCTCTCCCAGGACAAGCACGCCCGTATCGCCGCCGAGACCCTCTGCAACACCGGCCTCGTCGTCCTCGCCGGCGAAATCACCACCACCGCCAACGTGGATTACATCAACGTTGCCCGGGACACCATCAAGCGCATCGGCTACGACAACACCGAATACGGCATCGACTACAAGGGTTGCGCCGTGTTGGTGGCCTACGACAAGCAGTCCCCGGACATCGCCCAGGGCGTGAACAAAGCCTACGACGACAACCTGGGCCAGGGTGCCGGCGACCAGGGCCTGATGTTCGGCTACGCCTGCGACGAAACCCCGTCCCTGATGCCGCTGCCCATCTACCTGTCCCACCGTCTGGTGGAGCGCCAGGCCGCCCTGCGCAAGGACGGCCGCCTGTCCTGGCTGCGCCCGGACGCCAAGTCCCAGGTCACCATCCGCTACGTGGACGGCAAGCCCCATAGCATCGACGCCGTGGTGCTCTCCACCCAGCACGCCCCGGACATCGAGCTGGCCGCCCTGCGGGAAGCCGTCATCGAGGAAGTCATCAAGCCGGTCCTGCCCGCTGAGCTGATCAAGGGCGAGATCAAGTATTTCGTAAACCCCACCGGCCGCTTCGTGGTCGGCGGTCCCCAGGGCGACTGCGGCCTGACCGGCCGCAAGATCATTGTGGACACCTACGGCGGTGCCGCCCCCCACGGCGGCGGTGCCTTCTCCGGCAAGGATCCCTCCAAGGTTGACCGTTCCGCCGCCTACGCCGGCCGCTACGTCGCCAAGAACATCGTCGCCTCCGGCCTGGCCTCCAAGTGCCTGGTGCAGGTGTCCTACGCCATCGGCGTGGCCGAGCCCACCTCCATCATGGTGGACACCTACGGCACCGGCAAGATCAGCAACGAGAAGCTGACCGCCCTGGTGCGCGAGCACTTCGACCTGCGTCCGAAGGGCATCGTCCAGATGCTGGACCTGCTGCGCCCCATCTACCAGAAGACCGCCGCCTACGGCCACTTCGGCCGGGACGAGCCGGAATTCACCTGGGAAGCCACCGACCGGGCCGAGGCCCTGTGGGCCGCTTCCGGCCTGTAAACCGGCAGCCCGACAACCCCGCAAAAGGGAGCCTCCGGCTCCCTTTTTTTATGGGTTAGACTATCCCTCTCAACAGGGGTAACGGGCCATGCTAAAAAAAATCAGCGTCGAGCACTTGCGCCTCGGCATGCATCTCCACGAGTTCTGCGGGTCCTGGCTGGACCATCCGTTCTGGCGGACCAAATTCGTCATCCAAGACCCCAAGGACCTGGCCCTCGTCCGTGCCAGCAGCATCAAGGAAGTCTGGATCGACGCTGCCCGGGGCCTGGACGTAGAGCCCGGCGAAGCCACTCAGGAAGAGGAAGAAACGGTCCATCAGGCTGAGGCCCAAGCCGTCGCCCAGCAGCATCCCCCCGAAAAGGTGTCCATCGAGCGGGAGATGCAGCAGGCCGCCAAGATTTGCGCCAAGGCCAAGGAGGCGGTGGTCTCCATGTTCCAGGAAGCCCGCATGGGCAAGGCCATCGAGGCGGAACAGGCCCAGTCCCTGGTGGAGGAGATTTCCAACTCGGTGCTGCGCAACCCCGGCGCCCTCATCAGCCTGGCCCGCCTGAAGACGGCGGACGACTACACCTACATGCATTCGGTGGCGGTGTGTGCCCTGATGATCGCCCTGGCCCGCCAGCTCGGCCTGGACGACGAGCAGACCCGGGAACTGGGCATGGCAGGGCTCCTCCACGACGTGGGCAAGATGATGATGCCCATGGATGTGCTCAACAAGCCGGGCAAGCTCACCGACGAGGAATTCGCCATCATGAAGACCCACCCGGGGGAAGGCTACAAAATCCTCCTGGCCAGCAAGGCGGTTTCCGAAGTCACCATCGACGTGTGCCTGCACCACCACGAGAAGATGGACGGCAGCGGCTACCCCCACGGTCTGGCGGGCGACAACATCTCCCTCTTCGCCAAGATGGGCGCCGTTTGCGACGTGTACGACGCCATCACCTCTAACCGCCCCTACAAGGCCGGCTGGGACCCGGCCGAATCGGTCAAGCGCATGGCCGAATGGAAGGGACACTTCGATCCCACCGTCTTCCAGGCCTTCGTAAAGAGCCTGGGGATCTATCCGGTAGGCTCCCTGGTCCGACTGGAATCCGGCCGCCTGGGCGTGGTCATCGAACAAACCGAGAAGTCCCTCCTGACCCCGCGGGTCAAGGTGTTCTTCTCCACCAAGTCCCAGGCCTACATCAAGCCGGAAATCATCGACCTCTCCCGCCCCGGCTGCCACGACAAGATCGCCGGCCGGGAGGATGCGGCCAAGTGGGGCATCAAGGACGTGGACCGCTACTGGGCCGGCGACGCTGCCGCCCGCACGGCCTGAAATCCTGTACAATTAGCGACTTACCGAGGAGCGCTGCAGGGGTACGACTTCCCTCAGGCTCGGTTCAAAACGGCGCTCACCCATTTAAACCGTGCCGGGCACGGGATGACGGGTGAGCTAGAAGCCCCCTCTCCCTCCCGGCCACAGTTCATTAGGAGCTTACTGTGGCTGAATTCAAAGACTACGTCATCGCCGACCTGGGCCTCGCCGCCTGGGGCCGCAAGGAAATCAAGATCGCCGAGACCGAAATGCCCGGTCTCATGGCCATCCGCGAGGAATTCGCAAAGAGCCAGC
>DASRUX010000314.1:0-4655 GCA_035655235.1 Rhodocyclaceae bacterium
CCGGGTCTGGGCGGCCGCGTTCTGCCGGTCCAGGTCCAGGCGCGCCACCTGGGCGCTGATGCCGACTCCGATGGCAGTGACCAGGATGCCCGCCAGGACAGGAGAAATCACCCTCATCAACGAACCCATGAATGCTGCAAATCCCTTTTTCGAACGGTTTCCAGGACGCAAAGAATAGTACAAAAGCCATATTTCCATACGGTCTTTTGTGCATACCCATATTTCCCAGTACCCCGAACCGGGCCGTGGGTGGAACCGGGTTTTCCCCGCCCCGGTCCCATCCCTTCCCCAACCGCCCCCGGAGTCCGGCCATGGTCAAAGCAATCTGGGCCTGCGCCCTGTTCCTGGCAGTGTTGAACGCCTCCGCCGCCGAGAACGCCGGCGGCCAGTGGATAGGCGGCAAGGTCGCCGGCGATCCCAAGGACACTGGCGAGGAGCGGGAATATCGGCTCTACGTCCCCACCAGCTACCGGGGCGCCCCCATGCCCCTGGTGGTCATGCTCCACGGTTGCAACCAGAGCCCCGAAACCTTCGCCGAGAGCACCCGCATGAACGGCCTGGCGGAAACCGGGCAATTCCTGGTGCTCTACCCCGCCCAGAAGATTTCCGCCAATCCCACCCGCTGCTGGAACTGGTTCCTGCCCAAGAACCAGGCCCGGGATTCCGGCGAACCCGCCCAGATCGTGGCCATGATCGGCCAGGTGGAAAAGGAGTACGGGGTGGATAAGAAGCGGGTCTATGTGGCCGGCCTCTCCGCCGGCGCCTCCATGGGAGCCATCCTGGCGGCCTGCTACCCGGACCTCTTCGCCGCCGCGGCCCTGGCGGGTGGCACCATGTATAAGTCGGCCACCACCCTGGTGGAAGCCGGCAAGGTCATGGCCAGCGGCAAGGCCCCCGACCCGGATACCCTGGCGGCCGAGGCCTGGGCCTGCGGCGGCCGGCGGCCGCTGCTCATGCCGGTGAGCGTCTGGCAGGGCCAGGGGGACAACATCGTGAATCGGGACAACGGCGACCAGGTGGTGCGCCAGTTCGCCCGGTTCGACGACTGGGCCGACGACGGCCAGGCCAACGGCTCCGCCGTCGATGGCCCCAATACCCGCAGCGGCCAGGTGGAGGGCGGCTACGCCTACACCGTGTCCACCTACAACCACCGGGGCAAGCCCCTCATCGAGTATTACCGGGTGGCCAAGATGGGCCATGCCTGGAGCGGCGGCAAGGACGACCTGATGTTCAGCGACGCCAAGGGCCCGAACGCCAGCCGCATCATCTGGGATTTCTTCCGGCAGTACAGCCGCTGAACCCAGTCTATCCGCAGGCCGGCCGTAGTTGCCGTCAGGCCGTGCCGTAAGGCCTCAAGGGTAGAACCCCCCTACCGGGCCGGGGGCGGAGGGTATGGGGCCGGTGGGTCTTCAACCGCTCCGCTCCGCAAAACCATCCCCTGCGAATGGGGCGCCGGCCCGATGTTCCGGGCATAGCACATCAACATAAAGTTTGGCCATCAACCGCTACCGGTTCTCATTCACCTTCTTCCCGGAGGGGATATCGTGGCCCAACCCGACCGATTTTTCGTTGCCCTGCTCGCCCCCTTCGGACTGGGATTGGCCGGGGCCATCCTGCTCCTCGCCTTGGGCAGCGTCGATTGGACGACGGGGTGCGCCGCCCTGGGGCTGCTGGCGGCGGGCCTGGGGTCCGGCTTCCTGGCCCACCGGCGGGTGGAGGAGGAAGCCCGGCAGCTACAGGAAACCCATCGCGCCCAGGGGGCCGACGAGGCCTGGGAAGGGGCGCGGGCAGCCCTGGCCAGCCTTCAGTCGGCCTGCCTCGAATCCCTGTCCCGCTGGCATCGGCACCTGGAGCTGTCCCGGTGCCAGACCGAAAACGCCGTCACCGGCCTGGCCCGGGATTTCGACGCCATCCTGGCCCGCCTCAGCCATACCCTGGAAACCCGGCAGCCGGCGGGAAGCGAGGGCGATGTCGCCGCCGTCATCGAAGGCGCCCGCCGCCAACTGGCTGCAGTCCTCGACGAGTTACGGGCCGCCGTCGCCGCCCGGCAGGAACTGCTGGTGGAGGTGTCCCGGCTGTCCGGCGTGACGGAGGACCTGCGCCGCATGGCCGCCGACGTGGCCGCCATCGCCGGCCAGACCAACCTGCTGGCCCTCAACGCCGCCATCGAATCGGCCCGGGCGGGCGAAGCCGGCCGGGGATTCGCCGTGGTCGCCAACGAGGTGAGGAAGCTCTCCAGCCTGTCGGGCGCCACCGGCAAGAAGATCCAGGAAAAGGTGGAAGCCATCAACCGCACCCTGGCCGCCGCCCTGGACGCCGCCGAAAAGATGTCGGAACAGGATCGCCAGGTGCTGGGCGACTCGTCCCGGACCATCGGCCAGGTCCTCGACCGTTTCAAGAGCACCGCCGAAGTCCTCGCCCTCCGCTCCCGCGACCTGGACGACGAGGGGCGGCGGGTGCAGCGGGACGTGGAGGCGGTCCTGGTCAATCTCCAGTTCCAGGACCGGGTCAGCCAGATTATCTCCGCCATCCAGGCCGGCATCGCCCGCCTGGAAGCGCAGGTGAAGAGCGACAGCCGGGTGGTGGCCGCCGGCGGCTGCCCAACCCCCATCGATACGGCGGACTGGGTCCGCTATCTGCACGGCACCTACACCACCCTGGAGCAGCAGGACCACGTCCGGGCCGACGCCCGGGGCATGGCCGGCGCCAGCGACGTCACCTTTTTCTAGCCGCTCGCTCGAAAGGAGCACACCCATGTTTTCAAACCTGAAAGTAGGAACCCGGCTCGCCCTGGGCTTCGGCATCGTCGTCCTGTTCATGATCGGGATGGTCGTGGCGGGGGTATCCAGCAGCGCCGGCCTGAGCGATTCCCTGCGTCGGATCACCGACCAGGACTTGGTGAAATTCGAACTCGCCGCCGATATTTCCGGCCGGGCCCGGACCAATGCCTACCTCACCATGCAGTTGCTCATCGCCGAAAACCCGGACCAGCGGCGCCGGATCGTCGATAACATCGCCGAGAGCCGCAAGGTCATCACCGTCGACCTGGAGAAGCTGGATCAGCTGATCTACCGCCCCGAAGGCAAGGCCCTCCTGGCCCGCATCAGGGAACAGCGGGGGCCCTATGTGGAATCCTTCACCCAGGTGGCCCGCCTGGTGGAGGAAGGACGGCGGGACGAGGCCGTCCGGGTCATGAACAGCCAGACCCTGGTCGCCCTGGACAAGGTGATGGACGCCGTCAGCCAGTTGATGGTGTTCCAAAAGAGCATCGCCGACGAAAGCGCCAGGAACGCCTCCGCCGCCGCCGACCGGGCGACCCTGGTCATGCTCGGCCTGGGCGTCGCGGCAACGGTAATCGGCCTCCTGGTGGCCTTCGCCATCGTCCGCAATCTCACCCGCCAGCTGGGGGGCGAGCCGGCTTATGCGGCGGCCATCGCCAAGCATGTGGCGGACGGCGACCTGACCCAGGAAATCGCCCTGCGCCCCGGGGATAAGGACAGCTTGCTGGCGGCCATGAAGCACATGGTGGACCGCCTTTCCCACACCATCGGCGAAGTGCGCGGGGCGGCGGACGCCCTGTCGGGGGCGGCCAGCCAGGTGGCAGCCACCTCCCAGTCCCTCGCCCAGGGCGCCAGCATCCAGGCCTCCAGCCTGGAGGAAACCTCGGCGGCCATGGAGGAGATGGCGGCTTCCATCGGCCAGAACACCGAAAACGCCCGGGTCACCGACGGCCTGGCCCAGAAGGCGGCCCAGCAGGCGGGTGAAGGCGGCGAGGCGGTGCGGGCCACCGTCGAGGCCATGGAAGCCATCGCCGGCAAGATCGGCATCATCGACGACATCGCCTACCAGACCAATCTCCTGGCCCTCAATGCCGCCATCGAGGCGGCCCGGGCCGGGGAACACGGCAAGGGCTTTGCCGTGGTGGCCGCCGAGGTGAGGAAGCTCGCCGAGCGGAGCCAGGTGGCTGCCCAGGAAATCGGGGGACTGGCGGCTTCCAGCGTCGGCAAGGCCGGCCGCGCCGGCCAGCTCCTGGACGAAATGGTTCCCTCCATCGGCAAGACCGCCGAGCTGGTGCAGGAGATATCCGCCGCCTCCGACGAGCAGTCCGCGGGCACGAGCCAGATCAACGCCGCCATGGGCCAGCTTTCCCTCAACACCCAGCAGAACGCCGCCGCCTCGGAGGAACTGTCGGCCACCGCCGAGGAGATGAGCGCCCAGGCGGCGGAACTGCTGCAGCTCATGGCCGTGTTCCAGGTGGCCGTCCGGGAGTCCGTCCGGCGGTCCGGCAAGGCGGCGCCCTCCGCCCCCCGGAAACGGCAGGCCCAGGCCGCGCCGGCCAGCCCCGTGGAAACCGACTACGTCCGCTTCTAGGAGAACGCCATGGAAGCCGAACTTCAAGCCCATCTCCCGACGCCGCCGGATACTCCGCCCGGCGAGGCCCGCAAGCACCTGATTTTCACCCTGGGAGGCGAAGCCTTCGCCATCGACATCGCCCGGACCCGGGAAATCACCGAGTACGGTTCCCTGACCGAAGTGCCGATGGTGCCGAAGGCCATCCGCGGGGTCATCAACCTGCGGGGCGCCGTGGTCCCGGTCATCGACCTGGCGGCCCGCTTCGGCCGCGGCAGCACCCGGGTGACCCGGCGCACCTGCAT
>DASRUX010000315.1:0-5886 GCA_035655235.1 Rhodocyclaceae bacterium
CCTCTCCCGGCCGGACGGCTCGGAGTTCTGGGCGGAACTGACCGGCAGCCCCCTCCATCACGATGCGCCCCGGGAGGGCAGCGTCTGGCTGGTCAACGATGTCAGCGCACAGAAGCGGGCCCATGAGATGCGCGTCGCCAAGGAGGCGGCGGAAAGCGCCAACCGGGCCAAGAGCGCCTTCCTGGCCACTATGAGCCACGAAATCCGCACGCCCCTCAATGCCATCAACGGCCTGGTGCACCTCGTGCTGCGCTCCGGCGTCACGCCGGAACAGGAGGATAGGCTGAAGAAGGTGGTGGCGGCGGGGCACCACCTGCTCGACATCATCAATGCCATCCTCGACCTGTCCAAGATCGAAGCCGGCAAGTTCATCCTGGAACACGTCCCCGTCGATCTGGGAGAAGTGGTTGCCCATGTTGCCTCCATGGTCGCCGAGCGGGCCAGCGCCAAGGGGCTGAGCCTGATCACCGAGCTTCCGCCGGTGCCGGGGCAGCTCCTGGGCGACCCGACCCGCCTGCGCCAGTCCCTGCTCAATTTCGCCGCCAATGCGGTCAAGTTCACCGATGCCGGGTCGGTCCGCCTGAAGGTTCTGGTCCTGGAGGATTCGCCGACGGAAGTCCTGGTCCGGTTCGAGGTCACGGATTCGGGCATCGGCGTCCCGCCGGATGTGATACCCCGGCTCTTCTCCGCTTTCGAGCAGGCCGAGGCCGGTACGGCCCGCAAATACGGGGGAACGGGCCTGGGCCTCGCCATCACCCGCAACATCGCCAAGCTCATGGGGGGCGACGCCGGCGTGTCCAGCCAGCCGGGCCAGGGCAGTACCTTCTGGTTCACCGCCCGCCTGGACAAGCAGGAACCGGTTCCCTCCCCCAGCCCGAGGAACATGGCTGTCGATCCCGGAGGCGCCCTGGCATCGAGCTGTCGCGGTAAACGTATCCTGGTGGCGGAGGACGAACCCATCAACCGGGAGATCGCCCGGGTACTGCTCGAAGACGTGGGTCTGGTGGTCGATGAGGCCGAGGATGGATTCATGGCCCTCGACTTGGCCAGCCGGAACCACTACGACCTGATCCTGATGGACATGCAGATGCCCAAGATGGGCGGAACCGACGCCACCCGCCACATCCGCCGCATCCTCGGCCCCGACCGCCCGCCCATCCTCGCCATGACCGCCAATGCCTTCGCCGACGACAAGGCAAAGTGCCTCGAAGCCGGCATGAACGACTTCATCTCCAAGCCGGTGGACCCGGATGTCCTCTACCAGACCTTGCTCAACTGGCTGGAGCCGGCCGGCGCGCCAGCCAAGCCTTGACTGCCCTTGACTGTCGGGCGGGCAAATCCAGGTCGATGGTGCCATATTGTCACCGCTCATTGACTTTGTGGTGACAATATGGCACCATTTGTCTTGCCCAGATGAGGCATTTTTTCAGCGAAATGCTGTTTATGAGATGAGTCGAAGGCAGATGCCTTCTTGAGAAGCCTTTATAGGCAAATTGATACGGGCGTAATGCCCGTAAAGAGGAGTAAGTACATGGCACAAACCAAGTTGCAGGATGCGACTTCGGTAAGCCGGGGCCGCATTACGGCAAGGGTTCCCCAAAGCGTCGTCGACGTGTTGGAGCTTGCCGCCAGTATGGTCGGATCAACATTAAATCAGTTCGTCACCCAAGCCGCGCTGGAGAAGGCGGAGAAAATCGTGGAAAACGAGCGAATCCTGCAGATGTCCGAAAGCACGACTGCATGGTTCTTCAACTTGCTCGATAATCCCCCTGCTCCATCACAGAATCTGGTTGACGCTTTTAGTCGCTACAACGCGAGAAAGGCTTTAGATGCAGGTTCAAATTCAACCTTTGAGTTCAACCCATGACTGCAAAGGGTTCGACTGCGGCACGCCGCCGCTGAATGAATGGCTAGCCACCATGGCTAGCCAGCAACAAAAGAAGAACATCGCGCGCACCTTCGTCCTGGTGGACCTTGCGGCGCCGGAAACTGTACTCGGGTTCTATACCCTGGCGGTCAGCGAAGTCGGCCGCAACGGGTTGCCCAACCCGAAAAAATATCCCAACCGCGTCCCGGTCGTCCGACTTGGCCGACTCGCGATGAACAAGTCCCTGCAAGGCCAGGGCCTCGGCGAGCAATTGCTGTTCAATGCCCTGGAGCGGATTGCCGAGATTTCCCTGAATGCGGGCATCGCTGCCATTGCCGTCGATGCGAAGGACGCGAAAGCGGCCGATTTTTACCGGAAATACGGCTTCGTGCCCTCGCCGGCTAATCCGTTGCAACTCTTCTTGCCCACTCCCACCCTGCAGGCGGCAATCGCCCGGGCGAAATAAGCATCGGATTACGGCAAGGGAAGCCGGGCCAGCGGGTGAAACCCGCCGGGCTGTTGTTTGCCTCCTTCACCGCCTACCGTTTTTGGGAACCGGCAGCCCCAGGGTTCCCCAAAATAAGACGAAACGCCGGCCTCCTCCCCGGAATGGCCGGCTCTTCCGCCATGGCCCGCTCCTTGCTGTTCCCTCTCCCTGGATTTTCCTCAACCCAAAAACAGGGAGTTTGTTATGAAGTTTGTTACCGTTGCCGCGCTGGCCTCCGTCATGCTGCTGGCCGCCGGCCAAGCCACCGCCGATGAGGCCCTGGCCAAGGCCAAGAACTGCATGAGCTGCCACGCCATCGGCTCCAAGCTGGTCGGCCCCGCCTACAAGGATGTCGCCGCCAAGTACGCCGGCGATGCGGGCGCCGCAGCCCGGCTGGCCGCCAAGGTCAAGGCCGGCGGCAAGGGCGTCTGGGGCGAAATTCCCATGCCCCCGAACAACGTGACCGACGACGAAGCCGCCAAGCTGGTCGCCTGGGTCCTGTCCCAGAAGTAAGCGCAGTACCGGCCGGAGCCCTGGGGGGCTCCGGCCCTCCTTCCCCCCTTCCTTGCCGTTGGGCTGGGAAGATCGGATATCGGCTCGATGCTCTAAGCCGGGGCCGTCGTCCGGATCAGGTGGTCGAAGGCCGAGAGCGATGCCGTCGCCCCGGCGCCCATGGCGATGACGATCTGCTTGTAGGGTACCGTGGTGCAATCGCCGGCGGCGAACACCCCGGGCACCGAGGTCTGGCCCCGGGCGTCGATCTGGATTTCGCCGAACTTGGACAGTTCCACCGTGCCCTTCAGCCAGTCGGTGTTGGGCAACAGGCCGATCTGGACGAAGATGCCTTCCAGGTCGATGCGCTTCAACTCTTCGCTGACGCGGTCCTTGTAGATGAGGCCGTTCACCTTGGCGCCGTCGCCGGCCACCTCCGTGGTCTGGGCATTCACGATGACCGTCACGTTGGGCAGGCTGTAGAGCTTCTTCTGAAGCACCGCATCGGCCCGCAGCTTGTCGGCGAATTCCAGCAGGGTCACATGGGCCACGATGCCGGCCAGGTCGATGGCCGCCTCGACGCCGGAGTTGCCGCCGCCCACTACCGCCACCCGCTTGCCCTTGAAGAGGGGCCCGTCGCAGTGGGGGCAGTAGGCCACGCCCTTGCCCCGGTATTCCCTCTCGCCGGGGACGTTCATCTCCCGCCAGCGGGCGCCGGTGGAGAGGATGACGGTGCGGCTCTTCAAGGAGGCGCCGTTCTCCAGCTGGACCTCGATCAGGTCGCCGGGGATGATCCGGGCGGCCTTCTGGAGGTTCATGATATCCACCTCGTATTCCTTGACGTGCTGCTCCAGGGCCACGGCCAGCTTGGGGCCGTCGGTTTCCTTGACCGAAACGAGGTTCTCGATGGCGAGGGTGTCCAGCACCTGGCCGCCGAAGCGCTCGGCCACCACGCCGGTGCGGATGCCCTTGCGGGCCGCGTAGATGGCGGCGGAAGCGCCGGCCGGGCCGCCGCCCACCACCAGCACGTCGAAAGGAGCCTTGGCGTTGAGCTTTTCGGCGTCCCGGGCCGCGGCGCCGGTGTCCAGCTTGGCGATGATCTCCTCGATGCCCATGCGGCCTTGGCCGAACTCCTGGCCGTTCAGGAAGACGGTGGGCACAGCCATGATCTGGCGGCTATTCACTTCCTCCTGGAAGAGGGCGCCGTCGATCATCACATGGCTGATGCCGGGGTTGAGCACGGCCATGAGGTTGAGGGCCTGCACCACGTCCGGGCAGTTGTGGCAGGAGAGGGAGATGAAGGTTTCGAAGCGGAAGCTGCCGGGGATGGCCTTGATCTGCTCGATGACTTCCGGCTCCACCTTGGGCGGATGGCCGCCCACCTGCAGAAGCGCCAGGACCAGGGAGGTGAATTCGTGGCCCATGGGGATGCCCGCGAAGCTGATGCGGGCGGCCTCGCCCGGCAGGCCGACGGCGAAGGAGGGACGCAGGGGGTTGGTGCCGTCGTGGCGCAGGCTGACCTTGCCGGAGCAGTCCACGATGTCCTGGAGAAGGCCGAGCATTTCCTGGCCCTTGGCGCTGTCGTCCAGGGAGGCGATGAGTTCGATGGGGCGTTGCAGCCTTTCGAGGTAGGCCTTCAACTGGGCCTTGATGGTGGCGTCGAGCATGATGGTCTTCCTTCTCCGTTGAATTTCACTGCAAAGGGCTGGCTCCCTTTGCGCTGAAATCCGGGCCGCCCCGGGATGCGTCGGGGCGGCCGGAGTTCTTGCGATTTAGATCTTGCCGACCAGGTCCAGGGACGGGGCCAGGGTGGCGTCGCCTTCCTTCCACTTGGCGGGGCAGACTTCGCCCGGGTGGGAGGCCACGTACTGGGCGGCCTTCACCTTGCGCAGCAGCTCGGAAGCGTCACGGCCGATGCCCAGGTCGTGAATCTCGGCAACCTTGATCTCGCCCTCCGGATTGACCAGGAAGGTGCCGCGCAGGGCCAGGCCTTCTTCCTCGATCATCACGTCGAAGTTGCGGGTGATGGTGCCGGTGGGGTCGCCCAGCATCGGGTACTTGATCTTCTTGATGGTCTCGGAGGTGTCGTGCCAGGCCTTGTGGGTGAAGTGGGTGTCGGTGGACACGGAGTACACCTCGACGCCGGCCTTCTGGAACTCGGGATACAGATCGGCCATGTCGCCCAGTTCGGTCGGGCAGACGAAGGTGAAGTCGGCCGGGTAGAAGAAGAACACGGACCACTTGCCCTTCAGGTCCTCGTCAGTGACGGGAACGAACTTGCCATTGTGGAAAGCGGTGGCCTTGAAGGGTTTGATTTTGCTGTTGATGATTGCCATTGCAGTTTCTCCTTGAGGTTGGCTGTGCAGTGAAGACAGCTGAATGTTAGGGATTGCCGTCCGATACATCCAATTCATATAAACAATTTGATTGATAGGAACTGGCTATTGGAATCCCAAACGGCCGAGGGGCAGCTACAGCAGGTCCCGCAGCCGGAAATAGAGCATCCCCAGGACCAGGGCCGGGGTGCGCATCAGGGCGCCGCCGGGGAAGGGCAGGTGGCGGATGCGGGAAAAGAGGTCGAAGCGTTCCGCCTGGCCGGCGATGGCCTCCGCCACCAGCTTGCCGGCCATGCCGGTCAGTGCCAGGCCGTGGCCGGAAAAGCCCTGGAGGTAGTAGATGTTGTCCTTCACCCGGCCGAAGTCCGGGGCCCGGTTCATGGTGATGTCCACGAAGCCGCCCCAGGCGTACTGGATGGACAGGTCGTCCAGCTGGGGGAAGACGGTGAGCATCTGCTGCATCATCTTGATCACCAGCTTCCTGGGCGTGGCGGCGCTGTAGCTGTCGCCGGAGCCGAAGAGCAGCCGGTGGTCGGCGCTCAGGCGGAAGTAGTCGAGGACGAAATTGGTGTCCGAAACCGCCGCCCGGTGGGCGATGAGGGCATCGGCCCGCTCCCGTCCCATGGGCTCGGTGGCGATGATGTAAGTGCCCACCGGCATGATGCGCCCGGTCAGCTCCGGCGCCACGGTGTTGCCGTATTCCC
>DASRUX010000316.1:0-10408 GCA_035655235.1 Rhodocyclaceae bacterium
GGTGGCCTTGGAGATGGCCGCATGGGCGCCCTTGGGCAGGAGGCGCAGGGCCCGTTCGAAAGGCTTGCCCACCGCGTTGGCCATGTGGATGGCGAGGCCGGGGTGTTCCAGGATGGCCTTGGCCTGGGAAAGGCGGCCCAGGTCTTCGTCGGTGAAATCGATAGCGGCCATGGCTTGAACTCCCTCGAAGGAAACCCGGCGGCAGACTTCAGGCCACCGGCGGGAGAAGCCTCGCCAGCAGGGCCCGCAACTCGGCCACTTCCTCTTCCAGCTGTGCGACCCGGTTCTCCAGTTCCCGGCTGCCCGCCGGGACAGTCGCTTGCTGATCGACCCCGGCGGCGGTGGGGAGTTCGCCGCCCAGCAGGTGAGCCCAGCGGTGCTCCCGGGAACCCGGCTGCTTGGGCAGGCGGACGACCATGGCGCCTTCCGGCCGGGCGGCCAGCTCTTCCAGGTAGCCTTCCACCGACGACGCATCGGCAAAACGGTGGAGGCGCTCGCAATTGGCCCGCAGCTCGCTCACCGTCTGCGGCCCCCGCAGCATGAGGACGGCGAGGAGCGCCACGGCGGCGCCCGGCACCTGGTAGGCCTTGGCAAAATTGTGGCCGTAGCGCATCACCCGCCCGGAAGCGCCGGAAGTCTCCAGCACCAGGAATCGGCTGCGCAGGTCCTCCAGGGCGGACTGGACCTCGGATTCCGGCAGGTTCATCACCGGCTCCCGGGAGGTCTTCTGGTTGCAGCCGGCGGTAAGGCTGTTCACCGTCAGGGGATAGACGTCCGGGGTGGTCTTTTCCTTCTCGATGAGGACCCCGAGGATGCGGGCTTCGGCGGGGGTGAGAGGCTGGGGCATTGCGGACATGGACGCGTCTCCGGCAGGGATGGATCGGGCCGCTATTCTAGCGGGTCGCTAGCCGGCCGCTAACCCGGCCGCAGCCGCCATTCCCCCACGGCCGCGATGGCGTCTTCCAATAGGGGCAGCAGGCGGACGCCCGCCGGTGCCGCCAGGCGCTCGATGCCGGCGCCGCCGACCCAGAGCGCCACGCTTTCCGGCAAGAGGGCGCGCAGTTGCTCCAGCATAGGCAGTACCTGGCGGGTCGGGAAAGCGGAGGAGATGGACAGCCCGACGATGTCCGCCTGATGCCCCAGGGCCGCCCGCTGGATTTCCACCAGGGGCATCTGCACCCCCAGGGGAATGCAATGGGCCTGCTCCAGTTCGAAGATGGCCTCGGCCATGAGCAGCCCCAGCATGTGCTGCTCCTCCGGCGGCGTGGTGAGCACGATGCGGGGGCGGGAGGCGCGGTTCTCCGGCAGGGTGCCGATGGCCTGGCGCAGGAAGCGGCTGGTCTGCTCGGCGAAGAAGTGTTCCTCGAATACCTCGAAGCTGCCGCTCTCCCAGGCATCCCCCACGGCCACGGTCAGGGGCGCCACGGTGTCCAGGACAAAGCGCTGCAAGCCTTCCCGCACCAGGCGGTGCTGCATTTCCCTCTGGTAGCCGGGCACATCGTGGGCTTTGAGGAGGTCCAGCAGGGGCTGCAGGGACGGCCGGCCGGGAGCTGCCGCCAAGGGCGCCGGCCGGCGCGGCGCCAGGCTGGCCAGTTCCTCGGGGGCGGCGAGGACGATCTTGCCGGGCCGATGGCCCTGGTCCAGGAGGCGCTTGATGGAGCGCAGCCGTTCCACCTGGTCGATGGGATAGACCCGCTCGCCGTTGGCGTCCCGCCCCGGGACCGGGAAACCGTAGCGCCGCTCCCACATGCGCAGGACATCCCGGGAAATCCCCGTCTCACGTTCGACAGCGCTGATATTGAATCCGGTCATGACGGTATTGTATATGACAAATCATGAACAAACCACTTGACACACCCATATTTCACCCATAAGGTATGAACAACCAGCTGTTTTGTCTAGGACAAAACATTATTCGAAGTCGAGTTGTTCATGTCATAGGGAAGCGCAGCATGAAGAATTTACCCATCGGAATCCGTCTTGGGATCGGCTTCGGCCTGGTCCTGGTCCTCCTGGTGGCAGTCGCCGCCCTGGGCACCGTCCGCCTGGGCGAACTGGACGGGGACATCGGCGACCTGATCAAGGACAAGTTCCAGAAGACCGTCTGGGCCAACGAGATCATCGACGGCATGCATGTGATCGGCCGCTCCGCCCGCAACATGATCATGACTTCCGACAAGGGCCTGGAGAAGAACCAGATGGAGCTGATCCGGGCCACCCAGGCCAAGAACCGGGAGCGCTTCGAAAAGCTGGACCAGACCATCAAGACCGAGAAAGGACGCGGCCTGCTGGTCAAGGCCGAGGAAGCCCGGGCCAAGTTCAACGAAGGCACGGAAAAGCTGCTGCGCTACGCCGATACCTCGTCGCCCCAGTACAGCGAGGAAAAGGCCAAGGAATTCCTGTTCGCCGAATACCGCGGCCTGAACAACGACTACCAGAAGGCCATCGAAGCCTTGGTCGAATACCAGACCGAGCTGATGGAGAAGACCGGGGCCGATGCCCACGAGGACGCGATCCATGGCCGTAACGCCATGCTGGCCCTGACCGCCGCCGCCTTCCTGATCGGCGCCCTGTTCGCCTGGTGGGTCACCCGCTCCATCACCCGTCCGGTCAACCAGGCCGTGGCGGCCGCCAATGCCCTGGCCCGGGGAGACCTCACCGTCCGGGTGAGCGCCGACAGCCGGGACGAGATCGGGCAGCTCATGGCCGCCCTCCAGGCCATGATCGAAAAGCTGGACGACGTGATCCGGGAGGTGACCGGTTCCGCCGACCACCTCGCCAATGCTGCGGGCCAGGTGTCCGCCACAGCCCAGACCCTGTCCCAGTCATCCAGCGAGCAGGCGGCGGCCGTCGAGGAGACCACCTCATCCATGGAACAGATGGGCGCTTCCATCGCCCAGAACACGGACAACGCCAAGGTCACCGACGGCATCGCCAGCGCCTCTGCCCGGGAGGCCGCCGAAGGGGGCGAAGCAGTGGCCCGGACGGTGGAGGCCATGCAGACCATTGTGGCCAAGATCGGCATCATCGACGACATCGCCTACCAGACCAACCTGCTGGCCTTGAACGCCGCCATCGAGGCGGCCCGGGCGGGCGCCCATGGCAAGGGCTTCGCCGTGGTGGCGGCGGAAGTGCGGAAGCTGGCCGAGCGCAGCCAGGTGGCGGCCCAGGAGATCGGAACCGTCGCCAACGATTCGGTAAAAGTCGCAGAACGGGCCGGAAGGCTGCTCAACGAAATGGTGCCGTCCATCACGAAGACTTCGGACCTCGTCCAGGAAATCGCTTCCGCCAGCCAGGAGCAGAGCTCCGGCGTGGCCCAGATCAACGCCGCCATGGGCCAGCTCAACCAGGCCACCCAGCAGAACGCGTCGGCCTCCGAAGAACTGGCGGCCACCGCCGAGGAGCTGGGCGCCCAGGCGGAGCAGTTGCAAGGCCTGATGGGCTTCTTCAAGACCAGCGAAGGCCGCGCCCCGCAGAAATACAAGGCGGCGGCGGCCGCTACGCCGAGGGTTGCGTCGACATCCGCCACCACCGACTTCGAACGCTTCTGAAGGGGGAAGACAATGACTGGTGCAACGGGTCTATAGAATTCACGCCACCAGGCGATGTTCGGCCTGGCGGCCGGCACCGGCGGTGCCCATGCACTCCTCCGGCACGGGATCCAGGTGCCGGCGCTCCCGCAGGGCGGCGAAATCGGCGGCGTTGCATTCCCTGAGGATGTCGATGAGGGCCGCGTGGGTCTTGACGCTCTGGAGCGTCTTGCCGTGCTGGCGAAGAAAACGACCGAAATACTGGCGGCCTTTGCGGGTCATGTTGAATCCACCGTCGGCGGTTTCGACGACTTCCGCCAGATGGCTGTATAGCCTGCTCATCACCTGTTGCTCCTTGTGCCACAGCGCCGCCGGAAATCGCCGCGCCTTAGGCAATTACGGCAGACAAGGCGTTTTCTTTAACAAATTTCCTATAAAAAACAAACGCATATGCAATTCGAAACGGGCTAACCATCCGTCAGATGACAAGCGGCATTGAATGCACCGGTGGAGCTCCTATACTGGGTTCATGCTTGCCCAATTCCAGACAACCTCCTCGGGTTCCACGGTAACGGCAGAGAAGATGCCGGATCACCCGCTATTGCGGGGATGCCGGGAACTGGGCCGGGGCGAATCCTGCATCGTTCTGGACAAGGGGGACGACAAGGCGGTCTACAAGGTGGTCATGTGCCCTGCCACCTACGCTTTCCTGGCGAGTTCCGACCGACCGCTGGGGGACCACTATCCCAGGCTCTTCGCCGACCACGGGATCATCGGCACCACCTCCCTGGGCTATCCGATCCATCTACTGGAAGTGGAAAAGCTCTATCCCCTGCCCGAAGGTTCGGAGGCGGAGGCCGTCGCCCAGAAAATCCGCCTCGCCTACCTGGAATGCTGCCACCACTGGTCCCACTGGGCCGGCGACATGGGGGCCATGGCCCTGGGCGCCATGACCCGCACCCCCATGGGCTTTTCCATGGACATCCTGGACGCCCTCAACCGCCTCTCCGCCTTCGTGGACGCCTACCAGGCCCTGCCCGACCTTCTCAACCGGGACAACCTGATGATGAGGAAGGACGGCACCCTGGTCTTTTCCGACCCGGTGTTCTCGGGCTGAATCCCGATCCGGACATCTACCGATTCCCGAGGGATTCGGTTAGGCTATCCGGGCACAAGCAATACACGGGGGAGACGGCATCGATCCCATTCGATGTCGATAGAAAAACAATGAGCAACAATCGACATCGCCGTTCACGGCTATGCGGGCTGGCCATCGGCAGCCTGGCCTTGGGCGCCCATGCTGCGCCTGCCACCGAAGACCTGACCGAAATGTCCATGCAGCAGCTCTTGGACGTGGAGGTCGTTTCCGTATCCAAGTACGCCCAGACCCTGGCGGACGCGCCCGCGGCGGCGACGGTGCTGCGCCAGTCCGATATCCGCCAGTTCGGCTATCGCACCCTGGCCGACATCCTGAAAGGCCTGCGGGGCTTCTACGTTTCCGGCGACCGCCAGTACAGCTATCTCGGCGTCCGCGGCTTCTCGCCCCCCGGCGACTACAACACCCGCGTCCTGGTGCTGGTGGATGGCTATCGCATCAACGACAACATCTACGACACCGGCGCCATCGGCGGCGAATTCGGCCTGGATGTGGATCTCATCGACCGGGTGGAAGTGGTGCGGGGGCCCGGGTCGTCGGTCTATGGCAGCAATGCGCTGTTCGGCGTCATCAACGTCATCACCCGCCGGGGCCGGGACCTCAACGGCGGCGAGGCGTCCGTCGCGGCGGCGTCGAACGATGGCCGGGAAGGACGCCTGTCCTGGGGCAAGCGCCTGGAGTCCGGCCTGGAGGTGATGGTGTCGGCCAGCGGCCTGCGCAACGATGGGCCGACCCTCAATTTCCCCGAATTCTCGGCGACCAACGGCGGCGTCACCAGCCACACCGATTTCGAGCATCGCCGGCAATTCCTCACCAAGCTCGAATACGGCGCCTGGAGCCTGACCCTGATGGACTCCCGCCGGGACAAGGGCGTGCCGACCGGGGCCTTCGGTACGGATTTCAACGACCGGGGCAATCACATCATCGACGGGCAGACGAGCGCCAACCTGGGCTACTACGGCGTCCTCGACAGCGGCGCCGAGGTGACGGGCCGCCTCTATGCCGGCAATTACGGGTACAAGGGCTATTACGTCTACGGCGGCACGGTGAACCGGGATGTGTCCGAGGGCGCCTGGGTCGGCGGCGAAGGGCGCATCGTCAAAGCCCTGGGCGACCACAAACTGGTCTATGGCGCCGAATACCAACGGAACCAGCGCCAGAACCAGAGCAATTTCGATGCGAATCCCTTGGCGTACTACCTGGACGACCGCCGCCGGAGCGAGCGCTACGGCATCTTCGCCCAGGACGATTATTCCCTGGCCAGGCGGTGGGTGCTTTCCGTCGGCCTGCGCTACGACCACGCCAGTTCGGTCAAATCCGGCGGCAACGTCAGTCCGCGCCTGGGCCTGATCCATCACCTGGACGACGGGGCGGTAGCCAAGCTGCTCTACGGCAGCGCCTACCGCACCCCCAACGTCTACGAGCGCTATTACCAGTATCCGGGCCAGCAGTTGTCCAACCCGGCCCTGGCCTCGGAGCGCATCAAGACCTACGAGGCCATCTGGGAAAAGGACGTGGGACCGGGCTTCCACCTGGTCGGCTCGGCCTATTACTACCGGATTCGCGACTGGATCGTCTTCCAACCCCAGACCGATCCCTTCGGTACCACGGTGTACCGCTACGAGAACCAGTCGCCCGTGTCGGCGAAGGGCCTGGAATTCGAAGCGGACCGCCAGTGGGAAGGCGGCGTCCGGACCCGGGCGAGCTACAGCGCCCAGTTCGCGCCGGAGCGGTCCAACGGCGGCATCAACCAGGCGCCCCGCCATCTCCTGAAGACCAGCCTGTCCACGCCCCTCTGGTCGCCGGCCTGGCGGACGGGCGTCGAGTACCAGTACATGAGCAGCCGGACGACCGCTTCCGGCCGGGTGGGCGGCTACGGCCTGGCCAATGCGACCCTCCTCTATGTTCCCCAGCCGCGGAATTTCGAGGTCGCCCTCAGTTTCTACAACCTCTTCGATCGACGCTATGCCGACCCCGCCAGCGACCCGGGGCTGCCCAACCGGGAAAGCTTGGTCCAGGACGGCCGCGCCTGGCGGCTGAAGCTCACGGTTCCCTTCTGATGCTTCGGCGCATTGCCCTCCGCCTCGCCCTGGTCATGCTCGGCGCCGTCGCCACCGGCAGCGTCCGGGCGGAGCCGCCGGTTTCCGAGGCCGCGGTCAAGGCAGCCTTCGTCTATAACTTCGCCAAATTTATCGAGTGGCCGCCGGAAGTCCTCGCCCAGCCCCAGGACCCCATCCGCGTCTGCCTGTACGGCAACCCCGACCCTTTCCTGGCCGCCCTGATCGGGATCGACGGCAAGCAGGCCCAGAACCACCCGGTCCGGGTGCAGCGGGTGGCGCGTCCGGCGGAATTCGCCGGCTGCCACATGGTGGTGATCGGGGAGAGCGAGTCCCGGCACCTCGCCGAGACGGTCCGGACGGCGTTGGATCAGGGCAGCCTGATCCTGGGCGAGATCGAGGGATTCACCGACGCTGGCGGAACCATCGGCCTGGGGGTGGATAACGACCGGGTGGCTTTCGACGTGAACCTGGAAGCGGCCCGCCGGGCCAATATCAAGCTGAGTTCCCAGGTGCTAAAGCTGGCACGCCGGGTACGGCGCTGAGGCCGGGGGCGGTGACGGGATCGTCGGCCGGGGCCGCCAGCAGCTTTTCCACCTCGGCGGCCGGCAGCGGCCGGCTCATGAGATAGCCCTGGCCCTGGTGGCAGCCCAGTTGCTGCAGGAGGACGTATTGCTCTCGGGTTTCCACCCCTTCCGCGATCGCCTCCAGGCCCAGGGCCCGGGCCATGGCCACGATGGCGGCCACCATGGCAGCGTCGTCCTTATCCGCCGTCAGGTCGGTGACGAAGCTGCGGTCGATCTTGAGCCGGTTGATGGGAAAACGCTTCAGGTAGCTCATGGAAGAGTAGCCGGTCCCGAAGTCGTCGATGGCCACCTTGAACCCGGCGTCGCTCAAGGCCTGCAGGGTGCGGACACTGGCGGCGGTGTTGTGCATGACGGCGCTTTCGGTGATTTCCAGTTCGATCCGCTCGGGGGCGATGCCCGCCTCGCCGGCAGCCCGGAGGATCTTCTGGGCAAGGTCCTCCGCATCGAACTGGCGGGCCGACAGGTTGATGGCCATGGACAGGGTTGGCAGCCCCCGGTCCTGCCAGCGGCGCGCCTGGGCACAGGCCTCGCTCAGCACCCATTCGCCGATGGGCACGATCAGGCCGGTGTCCTCGGCCACGGGAATGAACTCGTTCGGGCTGACCAGCCGCCCTTCATGGTTCCAGCGGATCAGGGCTTCGACGCCGATGATGCGGCCGCTGGCCAGCTCCACCTGGGGTTGGTAGTGGAGCAGGAATTCGCCTTGCTCCAGGGCACGCCGGAGATTCAGCTCCATCGACACCCGGTGCTGGGCCCGCTCCGTCATCGCCGACGCGAATTGGTCGACGGTCCCCTTCCCCCTCGCCTTGGCGGCATAGAGGGCGATATCGGCATTGCGGAACATGCCCGCCGTGTCGTCGGCGTCGGCGGGATAGAAGCTGAGGCCGATGCTGGCGGAAATGAAGAATTCCTGCTGGCCCAGGGAGAACGGGGCGGCCAGGGCATCGATCAGCTTCTGGGCGATGGCGAGGGCGCTGTCGTCCCTCAGGACATGCTCCAGGATGACCGCGAACTCGTCGCCCCCGATGCGGCAGACCGTGTCGTCGTGGCGCAGGTGGGTACTGAAGCGCTTGGCGACCATCCCGAGCAGTTGATCGCCGGAGAGATGGCCGAGGGTGTCATTGACCAACTTGAAGTTGTCCAGGTCGATGATGAGGAGCGCCACTTCCCCCCGGGCCGGATCGTAGCGGCCGACGGCGTGGGCCAGGCGCTGGTTGAAGGCGTGCCGGTTGGGGAGCTGGGTCACCGGATCGATGTGGGCCAGATATTGGAGCTGGGATTCGGCGCGGCTCACCGCCTTGCGCATGCGGACCACGAGAAGGAGCGCCAACCCCAAGGCGGTGGCGGAAACCAGCAAGGTGGTACCGGCATAGCTCAGCAGACGGCCATAGAGGATGTTCAGGCCGGCCCGGAGCCGGATGCTGCCGACCGTCTGGTGGTCGAATTCGATGGGCTCGACCACGGCCACGGAGGTCAGGCCGAATCGATATCCCTCCTTGGGCCACGGGGTCTTGTCCGAAGAGGCTTCGCCCCGGTCATAGCTGGCCAGGACCTTGCCCTGGGCAGTCCGCAGTTCCGCCTCCTGCATATGGGGCAAGCTGCTCAAAGGCGCCAGGCTGGCGGCGGCGGCCTTGGCATCGTCGAAGAGGAGGACCGAGGCACTGTTGTCCCCGATGATGCGCGCCTGGGTGCGCAGGTCATCCAGCAGCGCCGAGCGCAGGGAAAAGTACTGCAAGGCGATGAGGGCCAGGCTGGCGAACAGGACTGCCGCGCTGCCGATGATGACGTTGAGGGTCGTCACCCGGGAGGTCAGCGTGAGGCCATGGGACGCGCGTTGTTGTGACATTCGGGTCATCGCTGGAGGCAATGGTGAATTAGGACATCGGGAAAACCATTGCCACTATAAATGGATCGACCCGAGTGCGGGAGCCTAGAGGCCCCGGACTCGGGTCGATGATCACCAGTTTCTACCTGGCTCAGTGGAAATGCACCTCGTCATGCCCCTCCACCGGAGCGACCAGATTGGCGCCCAGGGCTCGGGACATGAGGGTCACGAAGGCCACGATGCCGACGAAGACGCCCAGCCACGTCAGGCCATCCGGGTTGATGCCGGTGATGGCCGCAGCCACGGGGGCGGCAGCGGCCGCCACGGGCTTGACGTATTCCGGAACGATGCCCGGGAAGACGTAGGACCACAGCACATGCAGGACGCCGACGATGGTCGCCAGGATGAGGGAGTGCTTCAGGGTGAAACGGAAGATTTCCGACTCCTTGCCGATGATGCCGGTGGCGCCGGTGGCGACGGAGATGGACTGGGGAGAGATCATCTTGCCGCACACGCCGCCGCAGGTATTGGCGGACATGGTGATGACCGGGTCGATGCCGATCTTCTCGGCGGTGACCGCCTGCAGCTTGCCGAACAGGGCGTTGGTGGAGGTGTCGGAACCGGTCATGAACACGCCCAGCCAGCCCAGGAAGCCGGCGAAGAACGGGAAGGCGGCACCGGTGGTAGCCACCGCATAGCCCAGGGTGATGGCCATGCCCGAGAAGTTCATGATGTAGGCGAAGCCCAGGATGGTGGCGATGGTAATGATGGGCCACTTCAGGGTCTTCAGGGTGTCGCCGGCGACGCCTGCGGCCGTCTTGAGGGAAGCCCCCATGATGACGATGGAGAAGAACCAGGCGAACAGGATGCTGGTGCCGGCGGCGCTCAGGAAGTTGAAGTTATAGACCGCGGCCTTGGGCTTGCCCGCCTGGTCGATGATCATCTTGTCCAGGCCGGAAACCGGGATGGCGTAGTCGAACACCACCTTGGTCATCTGGTTGAGGGCCTGGTTGACCGGCTTGATGCCCCAGGCACAGACGAACAGGGACAGCACGATGAACGGCGCCCAGGCCCGGAAGATCTGGCCGCCGGTGTACTTGAGGGCTTCCTTGCCGGCCCGCTTGGGCTCGTGGTCGAAGTGCCAGCTTTCCTTCGGATGCCAAACCTTGAGGAACAGGACCGTGCAGACGATGGAGGTGATGGAAGCGACGATATCCGGCAGCAGCGGCGCGGTGATCGGGGAGTTGGCCGAG
>DASRUX010000317.1:0-21596 GCA_035655235.1 Rhodocyclaceae bacterium
GCCCTCCCGGCGCGACACCTGGCTCCAGGAGGAAATCTGTTCGATGAGGCGTTTGTGCTCAATCACCGGCGGGACCCAGACCCAGCCGATCATGGTCATGCCCCGCTTGAACACATGGAAGGGGCTTTGCAGCATCACAGCGCCCAGCGTGCCGCCGCCGACGATGAGCAAAGCCGTCGGCTGGACCAGGGAGCCCAGATGACCGCCTTCAAGGACCTGCCCGCCGATGATGGCGACCAGGCCCATCGCCAGGCCGGCAATGCTGATCTTATCCAGCATTCTTGGACTTCCGCTTGCGGGCCTGTTTGACCTCCCCGCTGCCAAGAACCTGGCTGCGCAACCTCATGATGGCCTGGCTGTGGAGCTGACACACCCGGGACTCCGTCACTTCCATGATTTCGCCGATTTCTCGAAGATTTAGCTCCTGCTCATAATACAACGCCATGACCAGTTTCTCCCGCTCGGGCAACTGCTCGATGGCCTTAGCCAAGCATCGGCGAAGATCCTGGTCCTCAAGCAGGTTGGCCGGATCGGAGTCGTTGTCGGTGAAATGGCGCTCCAGAAAGTCTTCGTCGTCCTCGCCGGTGAAATCTTCGAAATAGAGGAGCTGATGGCCCCGGGCTTCCTGGAGCGTCTTCTGGTAGTCGGCCAAGGTCATCCCCAGGCAGTCCGCCAGCTCCTTCTCGGAGGGAATGCGGCCATAGGTGTGTTCGAGCTGGGTAAGCGCCGCTTCGATACGCCGGAGCTCCCGGCGCAACTGCCGCGGCAGCCAGTCGTTTTCCCGCAATCCATCGAGCATGGCGCCCCGGATGCGCTGGGTGGCATAGGTTTCGAACTGGGCGCCGAAGCCTTCTTGATAGCGGCCGATCGCATCCAGAAGGCCGATCATGCCATTCTGGACCAAATCATCGAATTGGACGCTGGAAGGCAAACGCGCCATCAGATGGTAGGCGATGCGTTTGACTAGCGGTACGAACCGCTGAACCAGCTGATCCTTGTCAGGCTGACCAGCCGCGGTGTACATCAAGCTCGGATAACGTTCGGTGTAATGCGTTGGCTCAAGTGTAGCAGTTGCTGGAGGAATTGTTGGACTCCGCCAGGCTCGCTGTCTCCCCGTGGCCAATACAGCATATCGGCAGCGATCTCCCGATAGGCATGGGCGGCGGCGGAATCCGGAGCGTGCATGACTACCGGACGGCAAAGCTGGGTCGCTTGCCGGAGGGATTCATCGACGGGAATCGCCCCGACGTAGTCCAGCTGGGCAATGCCCCGCTGGGCCGCGACCAAGGCGATGTTCTCGAAGATGGAGCGGGCATCCGGAATGCTCCGGACCTTGTTCACCAGGATGCGGAAATACCGCCTGGCGTAGGAATGGCTGACCTTCTTGATCAGGGAATAGGCTTCCGTGATGGACGAACTGCTGCCGGACAGCATCACGACCGTCTCCTGGGATGCGAGCCCCAGCGGGGAGAATCCCTGGGGGTGATTGCTGCTGGCATCCACCAGGATGACATCGATGGGCCGATCCAGGCTGGACATGGCGTCCAGGAAGACCTGTTGCTGGCTCAACGGGAGCTTGCCGAGCTTCTTCACGGCTTTTGCCGCCGGAAGAATGTGCAACCCTGGCATGGGCTGGACCAGGACCTCGGCGAGGCGCCGCTCCTGGTGCAGGACGTTCAGCAGGTCGTAACGAGCCACCAGGCCGAAGGTTGCGGCAATGTCATCGGTGGACGAGTGCTCATCCATGATCAACACTTCCTTGCCCAGGCGCGCCAAGGCGACGCCGATATTGGCCACGGAAACACTACGCCCCACCCCTTCGCAACCGGCGACGAAAGTCACCACCTGGAGCTGGCTGCCTCCCATCAGACGGCGCAGACCCGCCGCCTGGTCAACACGGAAGTCAGCCACGATGCTGCCCGCCAACCGCCATTACGCCGGCATTGGCCATCATCAGCGCCGGCTCAAGGCCGTCGTACTTATGGGGGGAATTGTCCGGCAAATCCTTGAATGCCCGGTGGAGCAGGTAGCCACGGTTCGGCAGATGCAGATCCTCGGGAACCCGCTGGCCGTTGGAGACGTAATGGAGTTTCAGCCGATGGCGCATGATGACATCCAGCGCAGTCGCCAAGCTGGCAGCCTCATCCACCTTGGTCAGGATGCAGCCGGCCAGGGCGTCCCCCTGATAGGCGCGGACCACGTCGTCCAGGGTGTCGCCCCGAGACGTGGAGGAAAGAAGAAGCAGCCGGCGGACATCGCAGCCGGTCAGCATGCCGGTGAGTTCCGGCACCAGCTTGTCCTTCTGGCTCATACCCATGGTGTCGATGAGCACGAGGTGCTTGTGCTGTAGCTCGGCCAGGGTCTGCTGGAGTTCGAGGGCATCCTTCACCAGGTAAACCGATACGCCCAGGATGCGGCCGTAGATGCGCAGTTGCTCATGGGCGCCGATCCGGTAACCGTCGGTGGTGATGAGGGCCACCTTGCTCGGCCCATGCTTGAGGACGCAGCGGGCGGCAAGCTTGGCTGTCGTGGTGGTCTTGCCGACGCCGGTGGGACCGACCAGGGCAAAGACCCCACCTTTATCGAGGATGTCGGATTCGGTGCCCATGGTGAACAGGGAGCGGTCGGCTGCTCCTCGGACCCATGCCATGGCCTGGGACACATCCATTTCCGGCGGCAGATCTTCGAGGAGTTCACGGGCGAATTGGGGCGAGAAGCCAGAGTCCAGCATCTGCCGCAGAACCTCGGTCTTAGCCGGGGCCGTCCGGGCAGTTTCCCCCCAGGCGAAGCCCGCCAGGTGCTGCTCCACGATCTTGCGCAGGGAACGGATTTCCTCCATGACGGCCGCCGGGATCACTTCTGCCTCGGCGCGAGGTGCCGGCTGCTGGGGCACGGCCTCGACTCGCGGCGCGGCGGGCGCAACGGGCGCGACAGCCGGTTGGCGGGGCATTTCCAGATTGCGCAGGCCGCCAGTCCTGGGTATGGCAGCATTCACCGTCCGTTGCGGCTCCATGGGCGGAACCGGACGCTGCTGGGCCGCGGGCGGCGGGCTCATCGGCCGGCTGGCCGGCTGGGCGAACGGACGCTGGGGCTGGGCCGAAGCGGCCCGGTTGGCGGAGAGATCGACCCGATAGTCGTCATCCAGATCGGCAACGGGAACCGAACGGCGCACCGGGGCAGGCTGCTCATTGGTCTGGGGCGGCACGATCATGGCCATGTCGCGGGCTGCCACGGCCATGATTTCCACTCCGCCGGGAACGCCGCGGTTGGAGAGGATGATGGCGTCGGTGCCGAGGGTCTCCTTGACCTTCCGTAGGGCATCGCGGGCATTGGCGGCAATGAATTTTCTGACGTTCATGATCTACCCCCAATGATTGAGGTGACTTTGATGATTCGGGTTTCGGGCACTTCACTATGGGCCAGGACCTTGAGCTGCTGAACAGACCGGCGCAGGAAGCGCGACAAGAGAAGGCGTAGGCTGGATGGAACCAGCAGGACTGCCGGCAGGCCGAGTTCTTCCTGGCGCTGGGCCGCGACGGCGGCTTCACGGACCAGGGTATCTGCCAGCCCCGGCTCGAAGCTCGCATGTTCGCTGCCGCCGGCCACCGCCTGGGACAGGATGCGCTCCAGGCTGGGGTCGAGGGACATGACCTGCATCTCGCCGGTGCCCGGGAAGAGTTGCTGGACGATGGCCCGGCCCAGGGCGACGCGCACCTGGGTGGTGAGGTCGTCGGCATTCTGGGTGCGGGTGGCGTGGTCGGCGACCGTCTCGATGATGGTGCGCATGTCGCGGATATGAACGCCCTCTTCCAGCAGGTTCTGCAGCACCTTCTGGAGGCTTCCCAGCGGCAGGATCTTTGGAACCAGGTCTTCCACGAGCTTGGGCATTTCCTTGGACAGGTGATCCAGCAGTTGCTGGACTTCCTGGCGCCCCAGCAACTCGGCGGCGTGGCTCAGGATGATGTGGTTGAGGTGGGTGGCGACCACGGTGGAGGCATCCACCACGGTATAACCGTAAGCCTGGGCCTGCTCCCGAACGGAGGCGTCGATCCAGGTGGCCGGCAGGCCAAAAGCCGGATCGGTCGTGGCGGTGCCGGGAACGGTGCCAGCCACTCGGCCCGGGTTGATGGCCAGGAATTGGCCGGAGTACGCCTCACCCTGCCCCACTTCGACGCCCTTCAGGAGGATTCGGTAAGTATTGGGCTTGAGTTCCAGGTTGTCGCGGATATGGACCGGGGAAACCAGGAACCCGACTTCCTGAGCAAATTTCTTGCGGATACCCCGGATGCGCCGCAGGAGTTCGCCATCCTGAGACTTGTCCACCAGGGGAATAAGACGATAGCCGACTTCCAGGCCGAGAACGTCGAGGGGAGCGACATCGCTCCAGCTGGCCTCCTGGGCCTCCTGGTGGACGGCGGCAGGCGCCGGGGCGACGGCCACCGGCGCGGCAATGGCCGCCTTCTCGGCTTGCATCATTTTCCAGGCAAGCCAGCCGAGGGTAGATGCCAGGAGCAGGAAGACGAAGTTGGGCATACCCGGGATCAGCCCCAGGAATCCGACGATCCCGGCGGTGAGGCCGAGGACGCGCCAGTTACGGAACATCTGGGTCATGAACTGCTGGCCGATATCCCGATCATCCGATACCCGGGTCACCACCATGCCGGCCGCGATGGAAATGATCAGGCCGGGCACCTGGGCAACCAAGCCGTCACCGATGGTCAGCAGGGTATAGTTCTTTGCCGCCAGGGCGATTTCCATGTTGTGCTGGAAGACGCCGACGATCAGGCCACCCACCACGTTGATGAGCATGATGACGATGCCGGCGACCGCATCGCCCCGAACGAACTTGGACGAGCCGTCCATGGAGCCGTAGAACTCGGCCTCGCGGGCGATCTCGGTGCGGCGGCGGCGGGCCTCTTCCTCGCCGATGAGGCCGGCATTGAGGTCGGCGTCGATGGCCATCTGCTTGCCGGGCATGGCATCCAGGGTGAAGCGGGCCGAAACCTCGGCCACCCGGCCGGCGCCCTTCGTGATCACTACGAAGTTGATGACGGTGAGGATCATGAAGACCACGATGCCGACGGCAAAGTTGCCGCCCACCAGGAAGTGGCCGAAGGATTCGATCACCTTGCCCGCCGCATCCGGCCCGGTGTGCCCCTCCAGCATGACGATACGGGTGGAAGCCACGTTGAGCGACAGGCGTAGCAGCGTCGTTACCAGCAGCACCGTCGGGAAGACGGAGAAATCCAGGGTCTTCTGGGTATTCACCGCCACCATCAGGACCAGGACCGAGATGGCGATGTTGAAGGTAAACAGGATATCCAGGACGAAGACCGGCAACGGCAGGACCATCATCGCCAGGATCATCAGGATGAGGATCGGCGCCGCCAGTTGGGTCACATTGAGGCGACCGAAAATGTTCTGGAGGGTCATGGTAGCGCTTGCCATTTACGCGGCCTCCGGAACGAGTTCTGGGGGCACCTGCAAATCCCGTGGCGGATTAGGATAAGCACCGCCTACGGAGCGCCAATTGGACAATTGGTAGACGTAGGCCAGCACTTCCGCCACCGCCGTGTAAAGCGCCGAGGGAATCTCGGCGTCGAGGTCCGCATGCTTATGGAGCGCCCGGGCCAACGGGGGCGCCTCCAGCATGGGCACGCCATGTTCCGCGCCGATTTCCTTGATCCGCCGGGCCACCTCGCCCATGCCCTTGGCCACCACCTTGGGCGCAGCCATGCCAGCCTTGTAGGAAAGAGCAACGGCAAAGTGGGTCGGGTTGGTGACGATCACGTCGGCCTTGGGCACCGCTGCCATCATGCGCTTCTTGGCCGCCTGCAGTTGGAGGCTGCGAATCCGTCCCTTGACATGGGGATCGCCCTCCATTTCCTTCGCTTCCTGCTTGACCTCTTCCTTGGTCATCTTGAGCTGGTTGAAGTGGTGCCAGAGCTGGAACGGCACATCGGCGGCGACCACCAGGGCCAGGGCGAGCACCAGAAGAAGGAAGGAGTAAACGACCAAATGGCCGGCATGCGCCAGCCCGGTTTCCAACGGTTGGGCCAACAGCCCCAACATGTCGTCTCTTTCCCTCCATATCAGGAAGACTCCCACTCCCCCTACAAGCACCGCTTTGGCAGCCGCCTTGGCGAGCTCCATCAAGCCGTTCCAGGAAAATATCCGACTAAGACCCGCGATGGGATTGAGACGACCAAGATCGGGCATCTTGGGTGCAAACACCCAGGCATTGAGCAAGAAGGGAGGAAGGATCGAGGCCAGGAGCAGGACAGCCAACATCGGAGCGAACGCCAGCAGGGCATCCATGGAGAGATCGGAGAACCGAGTCAGCATCTGGGTCGGTTGGGCAAGGAACGTGGCATCGACATTGAGTGTCAGCCCCTTGCGGGTAATGGCCATGGAGCGTTCCATGAACCAGCCGCCCATCATCCAAAAGACGGCGGCGGCAACGAGCAAGACAAGAAACGAACCCAATTCACGGGAATGGGGAACCTGCCCTTTCTCTCTGGCCTGCTCAATTCGCCGGCCTGTGGGCTGTTCTGTTCGTTCGAGATCGCTGTCGTCTGCCATGTCCGCAACCGGTTATCGGTGCGGGTATTATATGAAAAACCCTAGAAAATTAAATAGGTACACCGCTTTTTTTACGGTGTACCTTAGAAGCTATCAACAGTCATATGCCAGCCAGGTAGACACCCAAAAAAGAAAAGAGGGGGCAAGCCCCCTCTTAACTGGTTGACTACAAAGGATTTCGGATATCAGGCAAATTCCGCCAGCGCACGCATACCGCGATCAACGTCGAGGTGCTGGTTGATATCGGACAACAGCTCCTTCATATCCAGGATCAACACGATCTGCCCGTTGGACAAAGTGGTGACGCCGGCAACGCCCCGAGGACGGAAATCCTCCAGGGACTTGATGACTGCATCATCCCGGCCGGCAAAGCTATCGACCCCGAGGATGAAGCTGCGCTCCGCCGTCTGCATGAAGACACCGTACTCGGGATGCCGCTCCAGGGGCCAACCGAGCAGGCGGGCGAGGGAAATGACCGGCAACACCTCACCGCGCACCACCAGAGTCTCCTTGCCGCCCACCTCCTGAATCTTGTCATGCTCGATGGGCAGGATTTCCCGCACCAGGGACAGCGGCAGCGCAAAGGGCTGGTCGCCCAGCAGAACCAGGAGCACCGGCAGGATGGCCAGGGTCAGCGGCAGGGAAATAATGAAGACCGATCCCTTGCTCGGCTCGGAACGGATATCGATGGAGCCGTTCAGCTTCTGGATATTGGTCTTCACCACATCCATGCCGACCCCGCGGCCGGACACGTCGGAGATCTGGGTCTTGGTGGAGAAGCCCGGCAGGAAAATCAGGTTGAGGCTCTGGCGCTCATCCAGGGTGTTCGCCTCTTCCTCGGTGATCAAGCCCTTTTCCACAGCCTTGGCCCGGATCCGCTCGGCGCTCATGCCTCGCCCGTCGTCGGCGACGATCAGGACGATATGGTCGCCCTCCTGGCGAGCCTCCAGGCGCACCAGACTCTTCTCGGGCTTCCCGGCAGCCGCCCGCTCCGGCGGCATTTCGACGCCGTGGTCGACAGCATTGCGGATCAGGTGGATGAGCGGATCGGCCAAATCCTCGATCATGGTCTTGTCGACCTCGGTCTCCTCACCGGCCAGAACCAGCTCCACGTCCTTGCCCAATTGACGGGCCAAGTCCCGGGCGATGCGGGGATACTTCTGGAACAGGCGACCGATAGGCTGCATACGGGTCTTCATGACCGAGTTCTGCAGGTCGGAAACCAGCAGATCAAGCTGGCTGACGGCCTGGTCCAGGGCATGCAGGGTTTCCGAATCCCGCTTGCCGGCCAGGATGTCGGCACGGAGACTGGTCAACCGATTCTTCGTGAGTCCGATTTCGCCCGACAGGTTCAGCACCTGATCGAGACGAGACGTATCGACTCGGATGGTATTTTCCCGAGTCCGCTCTTCCACCCGACGCCCGCTCGACGCCGAGGCTGCGCCCGGTTTGTCGGCAGGACGACGGCCATAGGCAGGCGGATGAGGGGCTTCTGCAGCCTGGACGGCAGCCACCTCCGCCTTGGTAATCACCTCCCCCTGGGCAACGGGCACGGCCACCGGGGCCGGCTGACCGGTTACTGCCGCATGGAGGATATTCCAGTCGGGTTCACCTCCAGCCACTGCAGCGACCTGCGCCACAGGCTCAGGAGCGGCGGGGGTGGCGACCGCAGTCGGTGCAGCCGCATGGGACGGCACCTCGCCATTCAGCACGCCATGCAGGTCGCCGATGATCAGAGGATCGGCGGGATGGGGTTGAATCCCCTGGGAGAGCTCGCCAAACATGTCGCGCACCCCTTTGGTGGCGGCCATGATGGTATCCATCAATTCCGGAGTCAGATTCAACTCGCCGTTGCGCAGACGGTCAAAGAGGTTCTCCGTCAAATGGCAAAGGGTCACCAACTCGGTGGCATTCAAAAAGCCGGCGCCACCCTTGATGGTATGGAACCCTCGAAAAATGTCGTTGAGCAGCCCCCGGTCGTCCGGCATCTTTTCCAGATCGACGAGCTTGTTATCCACATCCGAGAGCAAATCACTGGCTTCCTGCAGGAAATCCTGCAGCAGATCTTCCATTCCGGCAAAATCGCTCATGTTCGCCTCCCTCAGAATCCGAGACTATCCAGCAGATCATCGACCTGCTGTTGATTGACCACTACATCGTTACGACCTTCGGCATTCACCACCGGTCCATTCATCAGGTTATCCACTTCCTGGGTACGGCGCGTGTCCGGCACGACTTCAATAAGCACACTCATCAAGCCGCTTTCCAGGCTCTGGGCAAGGCTGACGATCTTCTTGATAACCTGCCCGGTCAGATCCTGGAAATCCTGGGCCATCATGATTTCGGTCAGCTGGGCATGGGTCGCCCGGGTCTTCTGGGGCAACTGCTCCTTGAGGAATGTCCTCGTCTCGGCAGCCAGCGCCTTGAAATCCGCCACGTTCAGTTCGTTGGCGAAGACCTTGTCCCAGCGTTCGCCCAGCGCCACAGCCCCGCTCTCCATCTCCTCCACCAGAGGATTGGCGATATCGGTCGCATTGAGCACCCGGCAGGCAGCCTGCTCGGTCAGGTTCGCCACGTAGGCGAGGCGATCCTTGGCATCCGGAAGAGCAGAGACCGTTTCTTCAAGCAGTTTGTCGTAGCCGAGCTCTCGCAGGGTATCGTGCAACTGGCGCGCCATATGGCCGATGCGATTGAACACCACCTCCTGGGTCGACCAGGCGACGCCGGCTGACTCGGCAGCAGCGGGTGCAGCCGCCTCGGGCTCGGGAGCGTGATACTCGGAAGCCACGCTGTCGAACAGGGCCTGCAATTCGTCACCGTCGCCGGACTTGCCGGCGGACGGCGCTTTAGCCGCCGGTTTCTCAGGAGCCGGCGCAGGAGCGGGAGGCACGGGCTTCACATCGGCAGCGATGCTGTCGAAGAGGGCTTCCAGTTCGTCGGAATCGTTATTCGCGGTCATGACAGCAATTCCCTCACCCCTGGCCCATCTTTTCGAAAATCTTGTTGAGTTTTTCGGAGAGCGTCCCGGCAGTGAACGGCTTGACGATGTATCCGCTGGCGCCGGCCTGGGCGGCAGCGATAATGTTTTCCTTCTTGGCTTCCGCCGTGATCATGAGCACCGGCAGATGCTTCATCGCCGGCGTTGCCCGGATGGACTGCAACAGGGTCAGGCCGTCCATGTTGGGCATGTTCCAGTCGGTCACGACGAAGTCGAAACCGCCTCCTTGCAGTTTCTGCAGCGCGATGGCACCGTCTTCGGCCTCGTCCACATTGGTGAAGCCCAGTTCCTTGAGCAGGTTGCGCACAATGCGGCGCATGGTGGAAAAGTCGTCCACCACAAGAAATTTCATTTTCGGATCAACTGCCATGCAGGACTCCAGATGTTGTTATCTTTCGAGCAGGGGACGCAGGGTGTCCGCCAATGCTTCGGCATCGAATTTCGCGACATAGGCATCCACCCCAACCGCCTTGCCCATGGCCCGATTGGCCTCGGAAGACAGCGACGAATGCATGACCACGGGCACGCCCTCGAAGCGCTGATCAGCCTTGATATTCTTGGTCAGCACATAACCGTCCATTTCAGGCATTTCCGCATCGACCAGGATCAGGCGAATCTCGTCGCGCATGGCCTTACCGCTCTGCTGGGCGTGGGCAGCGATGCCTTGAAGGCGGGTCCAGGCCTCCACCCCGTTGGTGGCGTGCTTGTGCTTGACCCCGAGCTTGTCGAGGACTTCGGTGATCTTGCGGCGGGCGACGATGGAATCGTCCACGAAGAAGACGCTGGTATCGGCATCGACCCGAGCCGGCGGAATATCCACGATGATAGCGTCGCCGAAAGCGTTGGCCAGAATCTGCTCGACATCCAGGATGGACACCAACCCGCCGTTTTCCATTTCGATGACGGCAGTGATCAAGCCCTGGTTGGCCGAAAGGACGCTTTCCGGCGCCTTAACCCGATCCCAATCGACACGGATGATGCGATCCACCTCATGGACCAGGAAGCCCAGGGTGCGCTTGGAATACTCGGCCACCATCATGGTCTTGCCCAACCCCGGAGGCGACCCTTCCAGCTGCATGAAGGAAGCCAGGGACAGCACCGGAATGACGTTGCCCCGCAGTGAAATCAGCCCTTCCACACCGCGCGGCATATTGGGGGTCTTGGTGATGTGCGGCGTACGTCCAACCTCCCGCACCTTGAAAACGTTGATGCCGAAGGTTTCCCGGGTGCCCAGGGAGAACAGGAGGATCTCCATCTTGTTGGAGCCCGCCAGCCGGGTACGCGCATCGACGCTTTCCAGCAGGTTCTTGTTTTCAACCAGATTCATGAAACGCTCCCTACAGCCTTAGGCCGTCTTCGCCGGCAGTTGGCCGGTCAGGCGGCGAGCCAAAGTTTCGGCCAGACGCTGCGGTTCGAACTTCGGCACATATTCATCCACGCCTACCGACTGGCCGAGCTTCTGATTCGACATCCCCGACAAGGACGAGTGCATGATCACCGACACGCCGGCAAAGCGCGGATCGGACTTGATGGTTTTGGTCAGGATGTACCCATCCATCTCCGGCATTTCGATATCGGTCAGGACCAGGCTCACCAGTTCGGCAACGGGCTTTCCTATAGCCTGAGCATAGTTCGCGATCTTTTCGAGTTCCACCCAAAGCTGGCGGCCATTGACGGCGCCGACGCCCTTCACGCCCATGGCATTGAGGGTCCGCTCGATCTGTTTGCGGGCGACGGTGGAATCGTCGCAATAGAAGACGGTGAAGTCGGGACGGTCGAGTTGGGTTACGCCCCGATACAGGTTTTCGTCATCGATGTGAGTAGTTTCGGAAAGGATCTTCTCCACATCCATCATCATGACCAGCCGGCCATCGTCCAATTCGGTCACAGCAGTCACCAGACCGCCGGTCTGGGCCACGAGCATTTCGGGAGGAACCCGCATCTTGCTCCAATCCAGGCGCAGGATGGTATCCACGCCCTCCACCAGGAAACCCTGGGTGTGGCCGTTGTATTCCGTGACGATCATGATGTCCCGCGGCGTATCGGCGGTGACCCCGGTATATTTGGCCAGATCAATGACCGGCACGAGGGCGCCCCGCAGGCTCACCATGCCTTCCACCGATGCCGGCATATCCGGAGCGGCGGTGATCGGCGGCGTGCGCATTACTTCCCGGACCTTGAAGACGTTGATTCCGTAGGTCTCGCGGCGGCCGGTACGTGGATCGACGCCAAGGAAGAAAAGAAGTATTTCGAGCTTGTTGGTACCAGCAAGCTTGGTTCGCGCATCGATGCTCTTGAGCAGCTCTGACATTCTTTCCCCTTAAATTCCCATTGTCCTTCCGACACCACCGGCCATTCTTGCCGACATGGCAAGCATACACATATTCGAGCCGACTTCAAACCTACATCTCGGTCCTGTAACCGATGCGGAATCCGCCCCAATGCTTGCCCTTGACATAGATCGGAGCCGAGATGTCGTGCATGATCTCACCGGTGTCGCGCCGGTAGGTTTGCAGCAGGAAAGGCTGCTCATGGCTGCCGCAGCGACGCCCCACCGGATCGTCGAAGATACGCTTGGTGCGGTTGTTGATGAAATCCACTTTCTCGTCGCCGGTGATCGGTTGCGAAAAGCGTTTATTGTGGGTTGGCACATAACCGCGCTGGTCACAACAGATGCCATAGACCAGCCACCGGTGCTGATCGACCAGCCCCTCCTGAAGGGAGGTGAGCGTCTGGTCGAAGAAGTCGTCGAAACGGGTCTTGAATTTGGGCGGCCGCGTGGTACCGAACGGTTGATACTTGTCATCGAAGAGATCTTCGAGGCGAATCCGCCCCTGGTCCACCGCCCGGCTCAGCAACTCGCCCACCTGGGTTGCAGCCCGTTTCACGATATCCGGCATCTTGGCGTGGGTTGCTGCCGCCTGCTCGCCCGCCGAGCCAAGCTTGAAGACGTTGCCGATCTCCTGGATATTGGCGGACAGGTAACCCAGTTGCCCAGCCTCCCGCAGCGTCTGCTCCGCCGACTCGGAATTGCCCTGGGCCATGTCCATGATGGAACGGACGTGCTCGGCGATCCTGTGGCCATTGGCGCTCTGTTGCTCGATGGCGGCTGCGATGGCGTCGACCTTGACCATGGTGTCCCGGGCACCGCCGTAAATCTTGTCCAAGGATTCCGCGGCCTGCCGGGCGAGTTCGGCCCCCACCTTGGCTTGGCCGGTTCCCGCCTCGATGGCGGTGATGGCGCTCTGGGTCTCATTCTGGATGGCGCCGATCATCTCGCTGATTTCACCGGTGGCCACGGCGGTGCGCTCGGCGAGTTTCCTCACCTCATCGGCCACCACGGCAAACCCGCGCCCCTGCTCCCCGGCCCGGGCGGCTTCGATGGCGGCGTTGAGGGCAAGAAGGTTAGTCTGATCCGCAATTTCGCGGATGGTCTGGACGATGCCGGAAATAGCCTGGGAGCGCTCCCCAAGAGCCCGGACGACCTGGGCCGAAGTCGTCACCGATTCGGCGATCAGGTTCATCTCCGCCGAGGCCCGGCTGGCAATCCGGACGCCGCTTTCCGACAGCTCGCTGGCGTCCTGGGATATCTGGGCCGTCTCATGGGCACGCAGGCTCACCTCATTCATGCTGCCCGTCAGTTCGGCCATGGCGTCGGTGGTCGCCTGGGCGGCTGAATGCTGCTGCCCGGAGCCGGCCGCGACACGGTTGGCATCCTGTACCACCTGATCGGCGGCCTTGCCGATCTCCACCGAATTGAAGAACACCTTGCCGATGATGGTCTGGAAGCTGGCGATCAGCTGGTTGAGGGCCGTTGCGACGGCGGCGATTTCATCATGCCCGGACACGTCCGCCCGCCGGGTGAGATCGCCATCGGAATAGGTTTGCTCCAGCATGCGCCGCAGATCGATCAAAGGCCGGGCGATCGCCCGCTCAAGCAGCACGCCGATCAGCGCCAGCGCAGCGAGGGTGACCAGCACGACGGCCAGCCATCCTGCCGCCCCCTCTCCCAGAGCCGCTCGCGCCATGACCACGCCGACCGCCACAATCACGGCCAGCGCCGCCATGGCTCCACGCAATTTCCATGCAATGCTGCTCATCTGACTCTCCCCCGCACTCCCCGGAATATCGACAGCCGGGAGCGAAGCTTTAGCTGATCTTGAAAAGCTTGCTGAAATTGGCGATATCCAGGACCTGCTTGACGCTGCCCTTCACGTTGCCGAGGGAGACTTCCTTGCTGGCTCCATTCATCTTGTCGCGGAGCATGAGCAGCATGCCGAGGGCAGAACTGTCGAGATAATCGACGCCGTCGAAATCGACACGGACTTCCCGGACGGAGGAATCGGCAACCAAGGGCTCGTAGGCGGAGCGGAAATCGCGATGGGTATTGAAGTCGAAGCGTCCGGAGAGCTTGATGACGGCTTTGTTGCCATCCTTGGTCACATTGGTCTGCATGGGCACTCCCTCTGTCGTACTGATGTTTTATCGTTTATACCGTCGCGCCGATACCGCTCTTGCCGACGAATTTCAGCGATTGACCGCCGTCAACACACGACGGGCAATCTCGTTCAGGCAGTATTGTTCCTCCACTGCGCCGATAAGGAAAGCCTCCCGCGGCATTCCGTAAACCACGCAACTGGCCTCGTCCTGGCCGAAGGTTCGGGCACCGGCCTGGCGCATGCGCAGGAGCCCCCGGGCACCGTCCTTTCCCATGCCGGTGAGGATGACGCCGAAGGCCTGCTTGCCGACCACATCGGCCGCCGAATCGAACAGCACATCCACCGCCGGCCGGTGCCGGTTAACCGGGGGCGTGCTCAAGAGTTCGGTGACGTAGCCGCCGGAAACCTTCCGAATCTGCATGTGGGAGTGCCCCGGCGCGATATAGACCGTACCGTTCTCGACCCGCTCGTTGCCCTGGGATTCGATGACCCGCGGCGAGCACAGGCTGTCCAGCCGCCGCGCAAAGGAGGCGGTAAAAGACTCGGGCATATGCTGGACGATGAGGATGGGCGGGCAGTCCGCCGGCATGTCCAGCAGGAATTGCTTGATGGCTTCCGTGCCTCCGGTGGAGGCGCCGACAAAAATCACTTTATTCACCATGCCAGGTCGTGAGCTCGGGATCGCTTTCGTTGGGTTGTCTGTTCGGGGGGCGGGCAAACAAGGCGCCAGGCGGCGCAGGCGGGCGCTCTTGGCCGCCCGGATCTTGTCTGCCAACTCTTCCGCATATTCGTCCATGGTCTGCCGGTTGTCCGCCTTCGGCTTGCTGATGAAATCGACGGCGCCGAGTTCCAGGGCCCGCAGGGTGGTTTCGGAACCGGCCTGGGTATAGGAGGAAACCATCACCACCGGCATGGGCCGCAGGCGCATGAGGCGCTCCAGGAATTCCAGGCCGTCCATCTTGGGCATATGGACATCCAGGGTGAGGACATCGGGATTGAGGGATTTGATCATCTCCCGGGCCGCATGGGCGTCCGGAGCAGCCCCAACCACCTCCAGGTCGGGGGCGGCGTTGATCATCTCGGACAACAGGGCTCGCATGACCACCGAATCGTCCACCACGAGGACCCGGGTCTTCATGTCCCCGCCAGCCGTCGGCAGGGTATCAGACGAACAGTTCAATGTCGCCCTCCACCTTCGCCGAAGACAGCCGCGCCCGGTACTCCCGCTCGCGGCTGAACAGGGTGTCGTTGTGGACCCGATGCAGCTTCTTCACCAGGACCCGCCCCGCCTTGGGAAAGTAATAGACCTTGCGGGGATAGGAATCCAGCAGGTCCTTGGCCACCACGGGAATCTTTTCCGTTTTCAGATAGTTGAGCACGAACTCCGCATTCCGCGCCCCCACATTGCTGTTGATCAGGCTCTCCAGGACGGCTCCGCCGCCGAAGACCTTCGCCTCCAGGCGGCTACGCCGCGCCCCCAGCTTGAGGAGATGGTTGATCAGGATCTCCATGGCGTAGGTGCCGTACCGGGCGGAGGAACTCACCATCTCCTTGACGCCCTCGTCCGGAAGCATGAAATGGTTCATGCCGCCGATGCCCGACTCGATATCCCGAATGCACGCGGCAACACAGGAGCCCAGCACGGTGACCAGCACCTCGTCCTTCTGGGTGACGAAGTACTCGCCCGGCAATATTTTGGTGGCATCGGCATCGAAGTGGCGATCCCGATAGTGATTGCAGGCGAGGTGTTCGTCGTAGGCGCGTTCCAACGCGTCCCCCCTTATTTCTGACCGCCCCGGGCCAGGGCATAGACCGTCTTGCCCAGGGAGCGGAACAGATCCGAGGCGTGGAGGAAGCTCTCGGAGTGGCCGGCGAAGAGCAGCCCGTCACTGTTGAGGAGCGGCACGAAGCGGGACAGTATCTTGTACTGGGTCGGCTTGTCGAAATAGATCATGACGTTGCGGCAGAAGATCACGTCCAGGGCGCCGCGCACCGGCCAGTTGGGCTCCAATAGGTTGATGCGCTGAAATTCGATCATGCGCCGCAGTTCCGGGCGCACCGAAACCATGCCCTCCTGGGCGCCCGTGCCCTTCAGGAAGAACTTCCGCAGGCGCTCCGGATCCATCTTCTCCACTCGATCCAGGGGATAGACCCCTTGCTGGGCAGTAGCCAGGACGTTGGTATCCAAGTCGGATGCCAGGATGGAGACCTGCGAGGCAGTTCCGAGGGTTTCCAGCACCGTCATGGCGATGGAATAGGGTTCCTCGCCGGTCGAAGATGCGCAACACCAGATCCGGATGGGGCGCCGGGTACCGATCTTCTTGAGATGCTCGGCGAAGATCGGAAAATGGTGGGGTTCCCGGAAGAAGGAAGTGAGGTTGGTGGTCAGGGAATTGACGAAGCGTTCCCACTCGTCGCTGTGCCCCCGCTCCAGCCCGTCCAGATATTCCCCGAAGGACCTCTTTCCCGTGGCGCGCAGGCGCCGGGCCAGGCGGGAATAGACCATGTCCTGCTTGATGGGGGACAGGGAGATGCCGGCATGCTCGTAGATGAGCTTGCGCACCCGCTCGAAATCGGCGGAGGAAAAGGCGAACTCCCGGTCCATGCCGTCCTTGGGTACTCCGATGCCGGAGAGCCCCAGGGGAGAGGCCGGACGGCCGGTCAAAGGTTTAGGCTGATCTTTCATTGGGTATCAGAACTCTTGCCACTCGTCGTCTTGGCGCGGTGTCGCCGGGGCTTTGGGCTTGCTTTGGGGGCGGAGCCGGATGGGCTCCTTGTGCTCCAGGGCTGCCCGGGCTTGGGTTGGCGGGCTGGCGGGCGGATTCGCTGACTGCCGGGGAACACGTTTTGCCGTGCCGGCCTCCAGGCTGAATACCGATACCGACTTGGCCAGCGAACTCGCTTGTTGCTCCAGGCTTTCGGCAGCAGCAGCCGCCTCTTCCACCAGAGCCGCGTTCTGCTGGGTCACCTCGTCCATCTGGGCCACCGCCAGGCTCACCTGCTCGATTCCCGAGCTCTGCTCCCGGCTCGCTTCCGAGATGTCCGCCATGATGGTCGCCACCCGCTTGATGCTGGATACCACGTCTTCCATGGTCCGCCCCGCCTGGTCGACGAGCTTGCTGCCGGTCTCCACCTTGGCCACGGAGTCCGAAATGAGCCCCTTGATTTCCTTGGCTGCCGCGGCGCTGCGCTGGGCGAGGTTCCGCACTTCGGTGGCCACCACCGCGAACCCCCGCCCCTGTTCCCCGGCCCGGGCCGCTTCCACCGCGGCGTTCAGGGCCAGGATGTTGGTCTGGAAGGCGATGCCGTCGATCACCCCGATGATGTCCGCGATCTTGCTGCTCGATTGGTGGATGGCCCCCATGGTCTGCACCACCTGGCCCACCACTTCCCCGCCCTTCACCGCCACCTGCTCGGCGGTCCCCGCCAGTTCGTTGGCCTGCCGGGCGTTGTCGGCGTTCTGCTTCACCGTGCTGGTCAGCTCTTCCATGCTGGAGGCCGTCTCTTCCAGGCTCGACGCCTGCTCCTCCGTCCGGCTCGACAGATCGTGGTTCCCCGACGCAATCTCCTTCGCCGCCGTGTTGATGGCGTCCGTCGCCTGCTTGATCGCTTCGATGATTTCCTTGAGCTGGGCGACCGTCCGGTTGGCGTCGTCCTTCACCTGGCCGAGCAGACCCTGGTACTCGGTATCGATATTCCGGGTCAGGTCACCCCGAGCCAGGCGGTTCAGCATGGCGCCGATATCCTCCAGGGCCCGGCTGTTGGCATCCAGCAGGCTGTTGATGCCGTCGCCGAGCTGCCGGAAGAAGCCGGACATGTGGCCGGCATCGAGGCGCTTGGAGAAATCGCCGCCGACGGCAGCCTGGATGATGGCCGCCACGTCCCGTTCCATTCGGACTTCCGTGGTACGGTCGCGCCATTCCACCACGCTCCCCAGGCGCGCCCCCTGATGATTGACGATGGGCGTGGCAACCAGGGCGAAATGGCGCCCGCCGATTTCCATTTCGGTGCGATGGCTGTGCCTCAGGCCGGCGAGCAGGTTGCGTTGGTGGGCCGGGCTACGGTGATAGCTGTCGAAGCTGGAGCCCAGGATGCCATCCGCCCGGAAATTGGGCAGCTGCTTACGGATATCGGCCTCGGCGCTCCGCATCATGTTCAGGATGGCGTCGTTGCAGTAGATGATTTTGCCTTCCAGGTCAGCCACCATGACGTTGTTGGAGGTCGAGTCCAACGCCACCCGGATGCGCAGGTTCTCGTTGGCGACCTGCTGTTCGGCGTCGCCCCGCCGCTTGAGGTCATCCTGCATCTTGGCGAGGGCCGCCAGCAATTCGGCCGCCTCGTCCTTGCCTTCCGGCTCGATGGTGTTGTCCAGGCATCCGCCGGCCACCGATCCCGCCACCCGCACAGCTTGGCGCAGCGCCCCGGTAATCTGCCGGGTGATCCAGTATCCGCCGGGCACCATGATGATCAGGGCCGCCAGCACCATGCCCACCAGGAGCCGCTGGGTCTTGGCCTTGAGCTCGCGGATCTCGGCGACATCCCGGGTATTGGCTTCCCGCTGCAGTTCGACATACTGGCCGATGGCATCGAACCACTTCTGCATCGCCGGCCGCACTTCATCGAAGAAGATCTTCATGGCCTCCGCCCGATTGCCGCCCGACTGCTGGGCAAGGGAGCGCTGGAGAGCGTCCATGGAGGCTTTGCGGACTGAAACGATGTCGGCAAAGATCCTGCGCCCCTCGTCGGAGGAGAGCAGGGATTCGACGGACCGCTCGCTGTCGCTGTACTTGGCGAAATCCGCCTCGATCTTCTTGCGCTCCTCCCCCACCTGTTCCGGCGTTTCCCGCAGCATCGCCGTACGGATGTGGCGGCCGATGAGCAGGTTTCGGCTCCGCATATCCACGGACAGGTCCATCTTGCGCAGGTTGGCGGACATCATGTGCTCGACCCGATCATCGATATCCGACAAGCTGTGCCAGACGATCAGGACAAAACACAGGAGAAGGGCCAGCACCGCCAGGGTGCAGGCCATCAATCGTGTCCCGATGGAGAAATTGCGCATGTTAGGCATGTTCAATGGCCTCGTATTGGGGTCCTAGAACTCTTCCCACTCGTCATCCAGGGAAGCCGGCAGGGCAGCGGCCTTGCGGGCCCCGAGGCGATCGGCCTGGGGCGCCTGGCCGCTTGCCTGGGGAACCCTCAGGCGCGGATGGCCGCCGTCCGCCAGACGGAAGATGGCGACCGAATCGGCCAGGTGGCGAGCCTGCTCTTCCAGGCTTTCGGCGGCGGCCGCCGCCTCTTCCACCAGGGCTGCGTTCTGCTGGGTCACCTCGTCCATCTGGGCCACCGCCAAGCTCACCTGCTCAATCCCCGAGCTCTGCTCCCGGCTCGCTTCCGAGATGTCCGCCATGATGGTCGCCACCCGCTTGATGCTGGATACCACGTCTTCCATGGTCCGCCCCGCCTGGTCGACGAGCTTGCTGCCGGTTTCCACCTTGGCCACAGAGTCGGAGATGAGGCCCTTGATTTCCTTGGCTGCCGCGGCGCTGCGCTGGGCCAGGTTCCGCACTTCGGTGGCCACCACCGCGAACCCCCGTCCCTGTTCCCCGGCCCGGGCCGCTTCCACCGCGGCATTCAAGGCCAGGATGTTGGTCTGGAAGGCGATGCCGTCGATCACCCCGATGATGTCCGCGATCTTGCTGCTCGACTGGTGAATGGCGCTCATCGTGCCGACCACCTGGCCGACCACGGCGCCGGCCTTCTCGGCAACCTGCTGCGCATTGCCGGCCAGCAGGTTGGCTTGCTTGGCGTTATCGGCGTTGTGCTTCACCGCGCCGGTCAACTCCTCCATGCTCGATGCGGTTTCCTCCAGGCTGCTCGCCTGTTCTTCCGTGCGCGCGGAGAGATCCTGGCTGCCGCTCGAAATCTCCTTGGCCGCCGTGTTGATCGCGTCGGCGGCGCTCTTGATCTGCCCGACGATCTCGCCCAGATTCCCGGCCGTGGTATTCGCGTCCTTCTTGAGCTGGCCGAAAGTCCCCGCGTAGCCGGTCGCAATCCTTTGCGTGAGGTCGCCCCTGGCCAGCGCGCCGAGCATGCGCGCCACCTCGTCGAGACCGCGCTGGCTGGTGTCCAGCAACTGATTGAGATCGTTGGCCAACTGCAGGAAGAAACCCTCCTTGCCGTGCACCGAAACGCGCTGCGTAAAGTCGCCATTCGCCGCAGCGGCAACGATCATTCCCACCTCGGTCTCGATCGCCAATTCATTCGTATGGTCGATCCACTCGCCGACCGAACCCAGGCGCTCGCCCTTGTCGTTGACGATCGGGCTCGTCACCACGCGCATGTTGCGCCCGCCAATCAGCAGTTCGCTGCGCTGCATCGTGGTCAGCTCGCGCATGGTCTGCAGGGCGAGCGCCGGTTCCTTGTAGAAGACGCCGACCTCGCTGCCCACGACTTTGTCCGCCGCGAAACCGGGAAGCTCCTTGCGGATCTCGTCTTCAAGGCCTTGCAGCGTGTTCTGCAGGGTCGTATTGACGTAGATGATCCGCCCGTCGTTGTCGGCGATTCGCACATTGCCCGAGACGCAGTCGAGCCCGGTCCGGATGCGTTGATTTTCATTGGAGATCCGCGCCGATTCGGCGACATGGAATCCCTGCTGGATCTGCATCGCCTGCAGGCCTTGCAGCACCTTGCCGAGCTCGTCGTTGCGCGAGATATCGACGTTGTGCGTGAAATCGCCGCGCGCCAGCGAGCGGAAGGTCGCAATCGCCTCATTCAACGGGCCGGTGATCGAACGGGTGAGCAGCCACGAAATGAACACGCCGGCCAGCAGGGCCGCCAGCGCAGCGAGAATCGTCAGCAAGCGCACCTGCTCGAAATCGGCGTCGGAAGCCTTGACCTGCCGCTGGCCGGCCTCGTTCAGATACTTCGCCAGATGATCGAGGCACGCGGAAACTTCCTGGTAAGCCGGATTGATTTTCTCCAGGAGAATCAGGTTGGCATCGTCGAAACGCCCCTCGGACAGCGCCGCCCTGGCTGGCAGCAAACCTTCCGCGACGTAATGCTGGCGCGCCTCGGCGAGCGCTTCGAACAACTGCTTGTGCTCGCCGGTATGCACATTCCTTTGGTAATTCGCCAGGCGGCTGGAGATTTCGGCGATGTTCTTGTCGATCGTCGACAGATGAAGATCGAGCGCGTGATTGTGCAGTTTGACGTAGGCGCTGTTCGGATCGTGCTGCAGGGCGAGCAGAACCTGCGCCCGGTTATCGCTGACCAGACGGCCGGCGATGCCGATCTCCTGCAATGGAACGACACGGTTGGCATAGAGGTCGCCGATCCCCGCATCGACTTTGGCCATGCCCCAGACGCCCATCACCGCGATCACCACCAGTGCGGCCAATATCGCGGTGAAACCGAAGATCATTTTCGCGCGCTGGGAGAAGCGCTGGAACAGACCGTCGCCCCCCTTGCCGACGGCGCCGTGTTTGATGCGCAGCCCGGCGGCCTTCTTTTCGCGAAACAGGCGATAGGCGTTGTCCGCCGCCTCGATCTGCTGCGCCGTCGCCTTGCGCCGTACC
>DASRUX010000318.1:0-17182 GCA_035655235.1 Rhodocyclaceae bacterium
GACCTGCGGATTGCCGTGGCCGGGCAGGCGGGCTCCCCAGGGGAGGGCGGTGTTGAGCACCTGCTGCCCCGAGCGGTCGCTGACCGCCAGGCCAAGGGCGAATCCCGTCTGCTCCAGGGTTCGGCGGGCCACCTTGTAGAAACCGGCAAGATTGCCGGCCGCCAGGGAATCGGTATTGGCGAGGCCCTGGGCGAGGGACTGGGTCTGGGCGATGCGGTCGTCCACCACTTGGCTCATGGCGCGCACCATGTGGACCGTGTCCCGTTCGAGGCGGTCCCGCTCCTTCTGGTACTCGATAAAGAGAAGGAATCCGACGCCCCCGAGGCCGGGCAGCAGCAGGGCCAGCACCAGCCACAGCAGCAGGGTCCGCACCGAGCGGTGGGAGGCCGGGGATTCCTGGGGAGAGGTCATGACGACACGCCTATGGTGAAAACAATCGGGTGCCGGTTCGAGTGACGACGTTGACGAATCCGCGGGGCGGATACGGCAGCTGGCAAGCATTGGACCGTATGGTCCTTTAGCCCCTTTAGCTTTGCGTCGCCGGCTTTCACCGGGTTTGCCGAAACAAGCGGGCGATTATGCCGGTGAAATTGATGAAGTCAAATATGTTGCACGGCCTTGGCCACCAGCCCGATGGCGACCAGGGCGGAAAGGAGGGCAAAACCCTTGCGCAGCGCCCCTTCCGGCAGACGCCCGGAAACCGTGCGTCCGGCCGCCATGCCGATGAGGGCGCCGGCCGCGAAGGGCAGGGCGGTCGCCCAGTCGACGCCGCCCGACCAGGCGCTGGAAGCGACGGCGCTGGCGGACACCAGGGCGATCACCGCCAGGGAGGTGGCCGAGATGGATTGCATGGCCAGATCGGAGTGGCGGGCGAGGGCGGGCACGATCAGGAAGCCGCCCCCGACCCCCAGGAGCCCGGACAGGAATCCGGCGGCGGCCCCCGCCAGGCTCAGGGCGCCGGCACAGGGTCGGGTCCACACGAAGCGGCCGGTGCCCGCATCGCGGAGGCAGGGGACGGCGGCCTCCGGCAACCCATCGGCATCCCGGCCGGGTCCCCCGCGGAAATGGCGGTAGGCGACCATCAGCAGCACCCCGGCGAACAGGATATTCAGCCAATGGCCGTCCACCTGCCGGCCAAGCCAGACGCCCAGGGCGGCGAAAGGCATGCCGACGGCGGCCATCAGCACGGCCGCCCGGTAGCGGACGATGCCGGCCCGCAGGCCGATCCCTGCGCCCAGCATGGCGGCAAGGCCGACGGCGATGAGCGCCGCCGGGGCCGCCCTGGCCACCGGCATGCCCAGGCCGAATCCCAACAGAGGCACGGCCAGGATGCCGCCCCCGGCCCCGGTAAGCGCCATGACGCCCCCGACGGCAATCCCCAGGGCCAGCTCGACCATCATGGCGCCGTCCCCGGGGCGAAGGCGGGGTGGTTTTCCAGGGCCTGGAGGACGAAGCGGGAGATGTCAGGCGGCAGGGAAGCGCTGGCCTCGACGAAGGCGGCATGGACGCGGCGGACATCGAAGATGCCGTCCGGTATCAGGACCGGGGTGGCCTTGTGTTTGCCGTAGCGCTGCTCCCCGTCATCCACCGCCATGTGCCGGAAGCCGTTGTCCCGGCTCCAGGTGATGGAGTGCTCGCCTCGGGACTTGTCGTAGCACAACTCGAAGCCTAGGAATCCCGGGCCGTCGTCCAGCCAGAGGATGAGATCGAAATCCTTGGACGAGAACCAGCGGCGCTTGGGCTCGCCGGGAATCTGGCGGACGTGGGGGATTTCTCTCATGGAGGCGTTGCGTTGAAATCGGATGGGAGCGGGGCCGAATCCTCAGTCCCGGCCTTTGCGGGAAGGATAGCCGAAAGTCATTGAGTACTCTGCTTCTGCCGCAGTTTCTCGATGTAGCGCAATTCGTTCAAGGCCTTCGCGTCGTTCTTATCCAATTCGAGGCAGCGGAGATACAACTTTTCGGCATCGTCGAGCCGGTTCTGCTCGATATGGACGAAGCCCTGGCCTCGCCACGCGCGGGACAGCTCGACATTCTTCATGTTGGGCGGAGAGAATTCCTTGGCTGCCGCCTCGGCAAGCTCGAATGTCTCCAGTGCCGATTTCCAGTCCTTCTCCCGCTGGTAGATATTTCCCAACTCGGCAAGGAACTGGGCATTGCGCGGGGAAAGGGCAAGGGCGCGTTCCAGCGAGGGTTTCGCGTCGGTGAAATTGCCCAATTCAACGAGCGCATAGGCCTTGAGATAGTACGCATAGGCCCAGTTTTGAGACACGACCTTGGCGGAGTTTTTCGAGGCGGCGGCCTCCATGAGGTACATGAGAGTTTCAGGCTGGGTTCGCGCACTGAAAAACTTTGCATTGTCGTCCTTGAACCTATCCTCATAGCTTGCCGCCACCTGTTCGAACAGCTTGATGGCTTCCTTCGGCTTTCCAGTCATGAGAAGTCGATAGCCGTCGTTCATCAGTTGGGTGCCCGACGTATCTTGAGCGTTGCCGGCGGGTGGGCCCTCCTCGCACCAGGCAGGAAGCCCGATAGCCAACAAGAAGGCAAGCAATACGGTACGGATCAAGGTCATCTGTCTCTCCCTGGCTTGAGAACAACTGGACGGTCCGCGGAATCCATGGCGGCTGATGCGGGCCGGCTCAGGACTCTAGCATATCGCTCCAGGGGTCACGGCTACCCTAGATCGCCGCCTCCGCCGCCCGGCGCTGCCGGTAATCCTGCACCAGGGTGGCGAAGGTATCGGCGGGGACGGGGGGGCTGATGATGTAGCCCTGGATGATGTCGCACTTGTGCTGGCGCAGGAAGGCGAGTTGGGCCTCGTTTTCCACCCCTTCGGCGATGACCTGGAGCTTGAGGCTGTGGGCCATGGCGATGACGGCCCGGGAGATGGCGACATCGTCCTCGTCGTGGGGCAGGTCGTTCACGAAGGACTTGTCCAGCTTCAAAGCGTCGATGGGGAAGCGCTTCAGGTAACTGAGGGACGAGTAGCCGGTGCCGAAGTCGTCCACGTCGATATGGACGACGCCCTTGGCCCGGATTTCCATGAGCATGTCCACGGCACACTTGGGGTCGTGCATCAGCATGCTCTCGGTCACTTCCAGCTCCAGGCAGCGGGGGTCGAGGCCCGTCTCTTCCAGGATGGTGCCGATGTTGGCGGCCAGGTTGGGGCGCTGGAGCTGCCGTCCGGAGAGGTTCACCGCCACGGTCATGAAGGGCATGCCGGTGTCCCGCCAGGCGCACAGCTGCTCGCAGACGGTGCGCATCACCCACAGGCCCACCGGCTCGATCAATCCCGTCTCCTCCAGGATGGGGATGAATTCTCCGGGGGAAACCAGGCCCCGCTCCGGATGTTTCCAGCGGATCAGGGCTTCGGCACCGATGATGGTGCCTTTGCGCAGGTCGTACTTGGGCTGGTAATAGACCACGAATTCCTGCCGCTCCAGAGCCCGGCGCAGGCCGCTTTCCATCTCTAGCCGGTCGGCGGCCAGGGTGTTCATGTCGGGGGTGAAGAAGCGGAAGCCGTTGCCTCCCTGCTCCTTGGCCCGGTACATGGCCGTGTCGGCGTTCTTCAGCAGGGTTTCGGCATTGTCGCTGTCCAGGGGGTAGATGGTGATGCCGATGCTGGGAGTGACGAAGGCTTCCTGGCTGCCCAGGAGGATGGGCGGGGAGACGGCATCCACGATCTTGCCGGCGACCAGGGCGGCGTCTTCGGGCTTGGCAATCTGCTCCAGGATGACGGTGAACTCGTCACCCCCCAGGCGGGCCACGGTGTCGTCCTGGCGGACGCATCGCTGGAGCCGCTGGGACACCTCCCGGAGCAGCACGTCCCCGGCGTCGTGGCCGAGGGTGTCGTTCACCATCTTGAAACGGTCCAGGTCCAGGAACATGACCGCCATCAGTCCCTTGCGACGGTCGGTATGGGCCATGGCCTGGTGCAGGCGGTCCCGGAACAGGTCCCGGTTGGGCAGGCGGGTGAGGGCGTCGTAGTGGGCCAGGATGCGCAGCCGGGTCTCGGCCTGGCGACGTTCGATGGCGATGCCGGTGAGGTGGGCGGCCACGGACAGCAATTCCCGGTCGTGGCCCTGCTGGTCCACCCGCCGGCGGTAATGGGCGACGATCAGCCCCAACTGCTGCCGGGACGAGCGGATGGAGACGGCGAAACAGGGGCGCACTCCCTGCTTGGCGATGGCCTCCCGGTAGTCGGCCCAGGAGGGGTTGGTTTCGATATTGTCGATGACATCGCCGAACTCGGTGTCGAAGCCGTGGGTATGGATGATTTCCCGCGCCCGCACGTCGGCAAAGGCCATGGCCAGGGCGCCCTGCCGGGTATCCACCAGCTCGTCGATGGCGGCCTGGGGCAGGCTGGGGCCGGTGGCGCAGGCCAGGTGCTTGTCCTCGCTGTTCTCCCGGAAGAGGATGGCGCAGAACATCTGGCCGGACAGGACTTCCACATGGCGGGCCAGAACATTCAGGGCGGTGTTGAGGGGGGCGCCGCAGACCACCAGTTCCAGCACCTCCTTCTCGGCGGCCAGCAGGGCTTCCGCCCGCTTGCGTTCGCTGATGTCCCGGAAGCTGGAGACCCTGCCCACCACGGCCCCATCCACATACTGGGGCCGGGAGTTCCACTCGAACAGCCGGCCGTCCCGCAGTTCCAGCACCGCGCCGTGGTCCACGTCGATGTGCCGGGTCAGGTCCTGGTGGGTGTTGGCGAAGGCCACCGGGTCCCGGAGCTGGTAGGCGAGGGTGGTGAGGATGTCCCCGTCGGCGCCGCCTTGGCAGCCGTTGTCCGGCAGGTTCCACAGATCCACGAAGCGCTGATTGGTGACCACCGTCCGGCCCACCACATCGGTGACGAGGATGCCGTCTGCCGTGGATTCCAGGGTGGCCGAGAAGATGGCCAGGGACTTGGCCAGCCGCTCTTCCGTGCTCTTCCGGATGTCGATTTCCTGGAGAGCCAGGTGGAAAGCCCGGGTGGGCACGTCCTTGAGGCCGACATAGGTGATCCGTCCCAGCAGCAGGCCGGGGATGAGCATGCCCAGGGCGGCGAAGAGCAGGGGCTCCAGGGAACGGCTGACTTCCAGCTCCCAGGCGCCGTGCCTTCCTGCGTCCACGACTGCCGTCCGGGTGATGACCGGGATGTTCAGGTCCTGGCCCTTTTCGAGCGGGAGCCCCCGTTCGGGGCCGGACAGGCGGATGCCGACATCGCTTCCCAGCCATTCCAGGGCATCCACCATCTCCCTTGCAGACCGGGGGGCGCCGGCCGTGGCGAGATGCCGCCGGGCCTCGGCTTGGCTGGCCTGGAGCGCCGTTTCCAGGCGGGAGACTTCCCCCTGGTAGCCGAAGGCCGCGAAGACGGCGGGAACGGCCAGGGCCACGATCAGGCCGCCCAGCAGCGCCAGGCGGCGGATCGCCCGGGGCAGCTCCGGGGGAGCGTCCGGCGGTGGTGCGGGGGGCGGGAAGATCATGTCGGGAAAGGGGTGGGTTATGTCCAGGGCATTAGAGCGGATCGGCCGACCACCGAGAATGGGGCTGTCTGTTTATGTGCGGATCAGGTGATTCCAGCCTGCTGGCGTGGCCGTGGACGTAGGCCAGAAAGGACCGACCCAGGGCGGGCGGTTGCCCCTACGGTATCGGCTTGCCCAGGAACCCGGCTGTGGGGACGGCGGCGGTCACTTTCCCGCCTGGCGCCGGCCGGCCGAGACGGCGTAGGCCGGGGAGCGGAATTTCAGCACCGGATCGTCGGTGGGCTCGATGCCGTCCGCCATGACCAGGGGATCGTAGTTGATGGGCTCGCAGGCCGCGCCCTTCTGGGGCATGGCGGAGGTGAGGGTCAGGGTGCCCGCCTTGATGCGGCGGCGGTTCGCCGGCCAGGCTTGGGTGGGGTCGGTTTCGGGATCGCCGGGCTGGCCGATGGCGACGATCATGTCCCACCGTATCGGCCCCTGCTGGGCCCGCTTGATCAGAGTCGGTTCCAGGAAATTGGGATCGGCGGCCTTCACCTCCGCGTCGGTGAGACTCCTTTCGCCGTCCTGGGGAACGAACTGCCAACGTACCAGGGTGGCCTTGCCGTCCTTGCCGATGAAGCGGAAGGTATGCAGCCCGAAATAGGCGCTGGCGGCGTAGCTGGCCGGCGGGTTGTGGGTGTCCAGGTACTCGGTCTGGGCCTTGTTTTCCGGGTGGGCGGCGCGGAAGGCCTTGACCTTGTCCGGGTCGGGCTTGCCGGTGGCGGGATCGGGACGGGTGGCGAGGGTCAGGTCGAGGAAGTCCCGGGGCGTCCTCACGCCGAAGACCGGCGTATTGATCATGGTGATGTGCTGGAGGCGCCCCTCGGGCAGCCGGAATTCCAGGGCCATGCCGCGGGGCGTCTTGGCCGTGTCCGGGGCCTTGGGATTGCCCCCGGCGACGGAAAAGCGGGCCACCACCGGCACCGGTTTCCCCGAAAAGAGCGAAGAACGGCTGAAAGACGCCATTTCCGGATTGCCGACGAATTCCCCGGCGGCGCAGGTGCCCTTGATGTGGTTGCGCCGCTCGCCGGGATGGACCCCGAAACTGCTCTCCAGGGCGCCCACCACCTGGTCGGGGGTGACATCGTCGGCGGCAGCAGCGGCCCTCGCCAAGAGAAGGATGGGGATGAGGTACAGGCTCGCGGCTTTGATCGGCATGGCGTATTCGTCCAGGGAAACCAAAACCCCTTTGATCATCCCCGCGGCATCCGGGTTGCGCAGGGGAGGGCGTATTCGGGGCTTCCGGCTGCCTGTATCCCCCCTTGCTCCTCTGTCACCAAAGTCACCGACATGAATAGTAGTAAATGCTAATATACGATCAGGGAGGCGCGGTGCCGCGCTTCCGGTTTCCACAAGATAGACCCGGCAGACGGGCATCCATAACGTACCAAGGAGTGAGACATGGCACACGTAGTCATTATCGGGGCCGGCATCGGCGGAATGCCGATGGCTTATGAGATGAAAGACCTGGCGCGGCCGGGGGACCAGGTCACGGTGATTGCCAATACCCGGACCTTCCACTTCGTTCCCTCCAATCCGTGGGTCGCGGTGAATTGGCGCAAGCGGGGGGATGTGGAGCTGGAGATCGCGCCCCTGCTGAAGTCACGCAATATCGACTTCATTCATCAGGCGGCGGCAAGGGTCCATCCGGAGGTCGGCCAGGTGGAGTTGGCGGACGGCAGCCGGGTCGATTACGACTACCTGGTCGTCGCCACCGGCCCCAAGCTGGCCTTCGATGAAATCCCCGGTCTGGGACCGGAAGGCCATACCGCCTCCATCTGCCATGTGGACCATGCCAGCCGGGCGGGAGAGGCGTGGGACCGGTTCGTCGCCGATCCCGGGCCGGTGGTCGTCGGTGCGGTGCAGGGGGCGTCCTGCTTCGGACCGGCCTACGAATTCGCCTTCATCATGGAGACGGACCTGCGCCGGCGCCGGCTGCGGGACCGGGTGCCGATGACCTTCGTCACCCCCGAACCCTACATCGGCCACCTGGGGCTGGGCGGCGTGGGCGACTCCAAGGGGATGATGGAATCCATGTTCCGGGAGCGCCATATCAAGTGGATCTGCAATGCCAAGGTGAGCCGGGTGGAGGCGGGCAAGATGTTCGTGACCGAGCACGACGACGAAGGCCGGCCCAAGAAGGAGCACGAACTGCCCTTCCGCTATTCCATGATGCTGCCGGCCTTCAAGGGCGTCGATGCGGTCGCCGGTATCGAAGGGCTCACCAATCCCCGCGGCTTCGTGCTGGTGGACGAACACCAGCGCAATCCCCGCTATCCCAATATCTTCGCGGTCGGCGTATGCGTTTCCATCCCGCCCGTGGAAACCACGCCCGTGCCCCTGGGGACGCCCAAGACGGGCTACATGATCGAATCCATGGTGACCGCCACCGCCAAGAACATCCGCGCCGCCATGGATGGCCGGACCCTGGTGGAGAAGGCGACCTGGAATGCAGTCTGCTTGGCCGACTTCGGCGATTCCGGGGCGGCCTTCATCGCTCTGCCCCAGATACCGCCCCGCAACGTGAACTGGTTCTCCGAGGGCAAGTGGGTCCACATGGCCAAGGTCGCCTTCGAGAAGTACTTCATGTACAAGCTGCGCAAGGGCAAGTCGGAGCCGGTCTACGAAAGGATCGTCATGGATGCCCTGGGGATCATGAAGCTCAAGGGCAAGTAGCCGGGGTGGCCAACTCGCTTGGAGAGGAACGATGCCGGGAATGGGGGGAATACCCCATTCTATCGGCCATGTCTTGAATTGCCGGCGGCAGAGGCTAAGCTGGATGACATATGAAATATGCGTGGAGCGGTTCCGTGGGCTCTCTCGAATCCGTCATCATGGCCATCCTCCTGGCGTTCCTCGCCTTCTTCGGAGCGTTTCTCGTCGGTTCCGTCTGGTTCCCGGACGAGTGGAACGATGGGGACTGAGTCTTTCTAGGCCCCGGGAAGGGACGGAGACTCCACCGCCAGCCGCCCGGCGTTCCGCCGCCCTTCCTTGTTGGGGGGGACAGAAGCAGTCTGCTTGCGGTCGCTGGCAGGCCGGAAGGGCTCCACGAAGCGGCTGAACAGCGCTTGCTGTTCCTTGGTCCCCTGGTAATAGCACATGACGGTTCCGCCGATGCCCACCACAATGAAGAAAGGGGTGAGGAAACTGACCACGAGCTTGCCGTAGTGGTTGTCCCCCATCACCTCCGAGACGAGCAGCAGCGCCAGCAGGCACAAGGCCGAGCCGACGGCCACGGTCGCGGCGCGGCGTTTTTTTCTTGAATACCGAATGTGCTTGCTCATCCTGGGGTCCATACCGTCCATTGCTTATCCCGATCCGCCAGCATAGGCGCTTGTCCCGCCGGCGAGTAGGAGCATATTCCACAGTCTACCGCCTAATCCCCACTTTCTGGGGAGCGTTTTGTGGATAAGCCGGATTTCCCCTTGTCTGTCAGTCATATGACAGGCCGCCTATTTCGTGGTCAGCGGCCTGGTTTGAGTGTGATGTATGCCATTTCAGTATCTCCATTTGCCTTGCATTATTCGCGGTGGGGGATAAAGTATTTTGATTACTACAATCGAAAATCTAAGGGAGAGAGCATCATGACAATACGGCAGAAACTGTCGATCCTGTCGTGGATCACCGCGATCGGCCTGGGCATTCTGGTGCTGGCCACGGTGTGGGGATTCAATTCCATGAAGGAGGCTGAAGTCACCGCCCAGCGGCGGGCCAGTTACTCCTTGAGCCTGGTGGAGATCAAGGCCAGCGCCGTATCCACCATCATGCTGGACCCGACCCTCAAGGAAACCCGGGATATCTTCGCTGCGGCGGAAAAGAACATCGGCGAACGGGGGGAGAAGATCGTGGCGGTGATCAAGCGGGCCGAAATCCGCGATGATCTGAAACAGATCCTGGCCAAGTGGTCCCATTACGATGCGGAATCCCAGGCCCTCATCAAGCTCGCCGCCAGCGATCCCAAGGCGGCCAACGACAAGATCGTTCCCCTCTACAACGCAGAATTCAAACCCTTCCAGGCGGCGCTGGAGAAATTCGTGGCGGATCGGATGGCGGAGGCGAGCGCCGGCCGCGAAGAGGCGAACCGGACGGCCGAGCGGGTCTATTGGACCATCGTTCCTCTCCTGGTCGTGGTCGCCTTGATCAACGTCGCCCTGGTCCTGCTGCTGTCCTCGTCCCTGCGGAAGAGCCTGGATGCCATGCTGCAGCGGCTGTCCCTGTTGCGCGAAGGAGACTTGACCCAGCGCCTCCCGGCGACCGGGAAGGATGAGCTGAGCCGGATTTCGGAGGCGGTGAACTATTTTGCCGGCGAGATGCAGACCATCGTGCGCAGCATCAACGGGGATTCCCGGGAACTGGCCGACGCGGCCTCCCTCCTGGCCGACACGGCCCGCCAGGTGGCCGACGGATCGGCGCAGCAGTCCGATTCTGCGTCGACGACGGCTTCCGCCATCGAGCAGATGAGCGTCAGCGTCTCGTCCATCGCCGACACCACGGCCGAGGTCCGCCAACTGGCCAACGCCAGCCTGGTGGACGCGGCCACCGGCAACCGGAGCATCGCCGAACTGCAGGCCGAACTGGCCAAGGTGCAGTCCGATGTGACGGCCATTGCCGACCATGTCCGGGAATTCGTCCATAGCACCGAAGCCATCGCCGGCATGACCCAGCAGATCCGGGAGATCGCCGACCAGACCAACCTGCTGGCCCTGAACGCGGCCATCGAGGCGGCGCGCGCCGGTGAGCAGGGCCGGGGTTTCGCCGTGGTAGCCGACGAAGTCCGCAAGCTGGCGGAGCGGGCATCCCAGTCGGCCGGGGAAATCACCACGGTGACGGCGGACCTGACCGGCAAGTCGGCCCTTGTCGATCACTCGGTGGAAGGCGGCCTCCATTCCCTGGCGACCGGCATGGAATTCGTCGGCCGGTTGTCCGACATCATGGCGCATACCAACCAGTCCGTGGAAAAGACGACGGCCGGGGTAGACGACGTTACGGCATCGATCCTGGAGCAGAAGACGGCCAGCGCCGAGGTCGCCCGCAACGTGGAGCTGATCGCGCAAAGCGCCGAGAGCAATCGGCATGCGAGCCAGGAAAGCCTCCAGGCCTCCCTGCGGCTGGAGCAGTTGGCGACATCCCTGAAGGCCGAGGTGGACCGGTTCAAGGTATAGCCTTTCGGAGGCGCGCTTCGCTACTCCCGCAGCGCTTGCCGGGTATGATTAGGGCAAGGCGGAGATGACAAGGGGCAGCGATGGGCAATATCCGGACTGCGTTGCGATGGAAGTCCGAGTACGTGCAGCTTTGGCTGGTTGTCGGGGCGTTGCTGGCGGTGGTCTGGGGAGGGATTTACCTTGACCTCCAGCGGGCCCGGGACGAGATACTCGCCGGCAACCGGAGCGAACTGAACAATCTCGCCCTGGCCTTCTCCAAGGAGATCGAGTCCTCCATCAAGACCGTCGACATGGCGCTTCTGGACCTGCGGGAGCACTGGGACGGAGACACCCGCCGTTTCGCCGCGGCGGTCCGCCATAGGCAGAGCTACCTGGAAAAGGAACTGGCGTTCCAGGTGGCCGTCATCGATGCCAAAGGAATCCTGGTCTTCTCCAGCCTGGAACAGCCCACCCAGCCTGTCGATCTGAGCGACCGGGAGCATTTCCGGGTCCATCGCCAGAAGAGCGCCGACGAGCTCTTCATCAGCAAGCCGCTCCTTGGGCGCATATCGAAACGCTGGTCCATCCAGTTCACCCGGCCCATTTACGACCGGAGCGATCATTTCTCCGGCGTCCTGGTCCTTTCGGTGTCGCCGGAATACTTTTATCGCTTCTACCGCTCCATCCGTCTGCCGCCGGACAGTGCCATCACCCTCATCCTTCAGGACGGGGCGATTCTGGCTCGCTACCCGACCCCCGAAGGAGCGTTGGGCAAGACCCTGACGGGGGCTCCCTTCAACGATCCCCTGTCTCCCGAGGTCGGCCTATTCCAACGGCCGTCCCAGGTGGACGGCATCGACCGGGTCTATGCCTGGCGCCGGATGGAGCATCCTCAGTTGGTGGTCATCGTCGGCCATTCCATCCGGGACATCATGGAACCCTATCGGGAGCAGAGTTACCGCGCCATCGTAGCCGGTATCGGGCTTTCCATCCTGCTTCTGTTGGTGGCCTATTTGAAGCTGATCTCCCTCCGCCAGCGTCGGAAGTCGGCAGAGGCGCTGGCCGACAACGAGGAACGCTGGCGCCTTGCCCTGGAGGCCGCCGGCGACGGGGTGTGGGACTGGGATATGGCGAGCAACAGGGTGGTCTTTTCCGTCGGCTGGAAGAAGATGCTCGGCTACGAGGTCGATGAGATCGGTAATCAGCTTGAAGAGTGGAAGCGGCGGGTCCATCCGGACGATATGCCCCAGGTGATGCAGGACATCCAGGACCACTTTGAAGGCAGGGCTCCCGTGTATGCCAACGAGCATCGGGTCCTCTGCAAGGACGGCAGCTGGAAATGGATTCTCGACCGCGGCATGGTCATGGTCCGGGGCCGTGACGGGTTGCCCCTGCGCATGGTCGGAACCCATACCGACATTTCCGCCAGGAAGGAGATGGAGGCGATGCTCAAGAACCTCGCCACCACCGACGCCCTCACTGGCTTGAACAACCGGCGGAGTTTCCTGGAGAACCTGGAGGAGGAGATCGCCCGGGTCAGGCGCTATCCCCAGTCGAGCGCCGCCGTGCTCATGGCCGACATCGATTTTTTCAAGAAGATCAACGACACCTACGGCCACGCTGCAGGCGATGCCGCCCTCAAACATTTCGCGGCGCTCCTACGGAATACGGCGAGGGAAACCGATGCGGTCGGTCGGCTGGGGGGCGAGGAGTTCGCCGTGCTACTGCCCGAAACCAGCGTCGCCAATGCCGAGCGGTTTGCCCAGCGTCTATGCGCCTTGTTGCGGGAAGCGCCGGTCATGGCCGGGGAGCACTCCATTTCAATGACGGTGAGCATCGGCATCTCCATGGCGAACGGAAACGACACGGGGGGCGAGCAGGTGCTTCACCGGGCCGATATCGCCTTGTACGAAGCAAAGCACAACGGCCGGGACCAAGTTGTGGTAAATAGCCACGACCTCATTTGAAACGGAGCGACATGCCCAAAGCACCGACTGTAAAGTGAGGCATTTGCCTGATTGTCAGTGAAACTGGGATACTTGCAATCCCTCTTCTGTCTTGGGAGAGGGCATACGTCGCAAATAAGTCGTTACACTTAGTACATTGGAATGTCTCCGGTGCTGGCCTCCATGGCTATCCATGCCCGTCTCCTCCTGATCGTCCCCTTTCTTGCATGGTTCGGCAATGCCCAGGCATTGGGCCTGGGGAAGATCGTCGTGTTTTCCAATCTCGGCGAGCCGTTGCGGGCGGAGGTGGAGGTGCTCACCGCCGGCAAGGAGTTCATCGACGCCACCTGCTTCCAGTTGCGCCATCCGGACGGTGACGGCGACCTGCCCTGGATACAGCGGGGCACCCTGAAGTTGCGGCAAGGCGCCTCCCCGGTCATCGAGATACGCACGGCCCGTGCCGTGAATGAGCCGGTCATCCAGGTCGGCCTCGTCGCTTTCTGCGGCAACGAGGTCCGGCGCGATTTCACCCTGCTGCTTTCGCCCCCGGAAATCGGCGGCAGGGTAGACAGCCCGCCGGTTGCCATCGAGGCGCCGAGGGCGCTCCGGCCGGCTCCGCCGATGCGGCCGCCACGGCGGCCGGTTGCCTCGGACAGCGAGGCACGGATGCCGTCCGGCACGCCGGAATGGTCCCCTCCGGCCATGACCAGGCCGCGCCGGCAGAAGCCGCCTGCCCAGGCTGCGGCCAAGGATCGGGTGGTCGTTTCCGGGAATTCGGAGTTGGCCGGGGTCCCCTCCCTGCGCATGACCACCGAGCTGACCGGCGGCGCCGAAGACAGCGATTCCGCCAAGGAAATCCAGCGCGGCATCCTGCGCATGGAGTTCCGGATGATGATGGCCCTCCAGGAGCTGACCGCCACCCAGGCGACTTCGGCGGAAAAGCTTCGTACCCTCCAGTCGGTTCTGGAAGCGCCGGTGCTGCCTCTTGCCAATGAGCTTCCCCCGGCCGGCAGCGGTACGGCCACGGTCGAAGCCGCGCCGCCCCAGCAGAATGCCGCCGTGGTGGGTATCTCCAAGCCGGCCGCGGTGGAGGCTCTGCCGCCGGCGCGGACCAAGGCCGCCGATGGCGATGCCAATGCCAAGAAGACCTACGAGTGGGCTTTCTACGGCGGCTTGCTGGTGGCGCTGCTGGTCATCGGTTCCTGGCTGGCGTGGCGGCAATACCGCGCCAGGCAGGCCGCCCTTGCCGATGCCAGCGACTTCCCGCCCTCCCTGGCCCCGGATGCCTCGCCGGTCTGGGAGAAGCGGGACCATTTCATCGATGACGAGTTCGATGATCGCCCCGTCAAGGCCGAACCTCCTGTTGCCGAAGAGCATGGTGAAATCACCGATATCGAGGTCATCGATCCGCTGGCCACGGCGCCGGTAGATACGGGCGTCGAACCCCCGCCGGCCGCTCCCGAGCTTGCCGCGGTCCCCTCCATCGAGCAGCAGTTCGACGCCCAGCCTGTGCTGGAGCTGGCCGATATCATGATGTCCTTCGGCCGGACCAAGGGCGCGGCCCAGGTCCTCCACGAATACATCGAGCAAAAGCCCAAGGAGGCCCTTCAGCCCTGGCTCCGTCTTATGGATGTCTATCGCCAGGCGGGCATGCGGGAAGAGTTCGAAAGGTTGGTGGAGGATTTTCACCTGCATTTCAACGTGGAGGTGCAGCGCTGGAGCCAACAGGAGTCGGAAGTGGAGGCAGCACCCGGTTTCAGCCTCGAACTGGTGCTGCCCGGGGAGGAGAAGGCGCCTTCCTCAGCGCCGGCCAAGCCCCAGTCCCTGGAGGATTTCGGCCATATCCGGGACAAGCTTATCGATACCTGGCGTACGCCGGAGTGCCTCACCTATCTGCATCACCTGTTGCGGGACAACCGCGGCGGGCAGCGCGCCGGGTTCCCCCTGCCCGTGGTCAGCGAAATCCTCTGTCTCATCGAGCTGCTGGAAGCCCCGGTGGCCGATGCTCCTGCCTCCCGGGAGCTGGCTCCTCTCCCCTTCGAATAGTCTCGGCCTACTGGCAGAAGGACTGGGACGAGACGAAGGCCAGCACGTTGGCTGGGTCGAGCCAGCCAACGAAGGCCAGAATCACAGCCGCAGCGAGGGCAGCGGCCACGACCAGTCGGGCAGGACTCATGCGGGCGCCGCGGCGGCCCGGACAATCTCCCGGTCATCGATCGGCGCGTGCAGCAGGGCGGCAACCACGCCCAGGGCGATGCTCACCGTCCAGATGAGATCGTAGGAGCGGGTGGCGTCGAACACATAGCCCCCCAGCCACACTCCGAAGAAGGCGCCGAGCTGGTGCCCGAAGAAGACGAAGCCGAAAAGGGTGGTGATGTACTGCACTCCGAACACCTGGGAGACCAGGCCGTTGGTCAGGGGCACCGTTCCCAGCCAGATGAATCCCATCACCGCGCAGAAGGCATACAGGCTCCACTGGCTGAGGGGCAGGGCGACGAAGAGGGCCATGGCCAGGGAGCGGGCCAGGTAGATGCCGGAGAGCAGGTACTTCCGCCGCCGCAGTCCCCCCAACAATCCGCAGACATAGGTGCCCGCGACGTTGGTGAGGGCGATGATGGCGAGCCCCGCCACCGCGTCGTTGCCGGTCAGGCCCCGGTCCAGGAGATAGGCCGGCAGGTGGGAGGCGATGAAGGCGAGCTGGAAACCGCAGGCCAGGAAGCCCAGGTTGAGGAGCCAGAAGCCCCGGTGGGAGAAGGCTTCCCGCAGGGCGGCGGAAAGGCTCTGGTGGCCGTGGCCGCCGGCCTTGGGGCGGTCGCCCATGGGCAGGGAGCAGGGCAGCAGCACGGCGCAGGCGACGCCCAGGACGATCAGGGCACCCGCCCAGCCCAGGCCGCCGATGAGCCCCTGGGACACCGGCACCAGGAAGAACTGCCCCAGGCCGCCCACCGCCCCGGCCAGGCCCAGGGCCCAGCCGCGCCGCTCCGGGGGCATCAGGCGGCTCAGCGCCCCATACACCACCCCGAAGGCAGTCCCCGCCAAGGCAACGCCGATGCACAGGCCGGCAGATAGCGTGAAGGCCGCTGGGGTGGGCGCCTGAGACATGAGGATGAGGCCGGCGCCATAGCAGACGAGGCCGCCGGCGATCACCTTCCGGGAGCCGAAGCGGTCGGCGATCATGCCGGTGATGGGCTGGGCCAGGCCCCACACCAGGTTCTGCATGGCGATGGCGAAGCCGAAGGCTTCCCGGGACCAGCCCCGATCCAGGGTGATGGGCACCAGGAAGATGCCCTGGGCGTGGCGCACCCCCAGGGCCAGGCCCATGACGAGGCCGCCGGCCACGACGATCAGTAAAGGATGGTTCCACCAGCGTCCGGAGGGAGAGGTCGTGCCCATGATGTTGTCTCGCATTCCAAATTCGAAAGGTTGCGGGCCTTACCTGCAGCCCGTACTCTCGATTAAACTTTGCCGCTACGAGCGTCACAAACGAGTTTTCGGTCTTGCACCCATGAGGATTCGGAATGTCACTGCCCCTGGTTCGCCTGCCTTCCCTTGATCTGGTCCGTGGCTTCGTCGCCGTCGGGCGGCGCATGAGCATCACCCTGGCCGCCCAGGACCTCTGCCTTACCCAGTCGGCGGTCAGCCGGCAGATCCACGCCCTGGAGGAATCCCTGGGGATGAAACTCCTGGTGCGGGGGCACCGCAGCATCGCCTTCACCCCGGAAGGGGAACGCCTGTTCCGCAGCGCCGACGGCGCCATCCAGCAGCTTCAGGATGTGATCGGCGAGCTGAAGGGCCCCGGCGGGCGGCCCATGGTGACCATCACCTCAACGGTGGGTATCACCGGCCTGTGGCTCCTGCCACGGCTAGGGGGGTTCCTGCAGGCCCACCCGGACATCGAGGTGCGGGTTTCCGCCAGCGACCGGACGGTGGATTTGAAGTCGGAAGGCATCGATCTCGCCATCCGCTACGGCCCCCGGGAGGCGGTGCCCGACGGTGCCGAGCGCTTGTTCGGCGAGGTGCTGGCGCCGGTGGCCCACCCGTCCCTGGGGCTGACTTCATTGGACGGCCCGGAAATCCTGGAAAAGCATGTGCTTCTGGAATTCGACGGCCCCTACCGGCCGTGGCTGAAGTGGAGCGAATGGCTGGCGAGCCAGGGCTGGGAGGGGGCGAAGCCCCGGGGCATCCTGCGTTTCAACCAGTACGACCAGATGATCCACGCCGCCGTCGCCGGCCAGGGCATTGCCCTGGGACGGCTGGGCATGGTGGAAACCATGGTGGCGGACGGGCGCCTTTCCGTGCTCAAACTGCCCCGGCCTGGGCCGAACTCCGATCATGCCTACTGGCTGATCCGGGCCGAGGCCGACCCCAAGCCGGAGGTGCTGGAGGTGATGGCGTGGATTCGGGACGAGGCGGCGGCTTGCGCCGGCTGACCCGTCAGGCGGCGAGTCGGGCAGCGGCGAAGCGCGGATTTTCCGGCTTCAGGATGGTGGCCTCGCCCCGTGGGCGCTGGGCCAGCCGGCCGTGGCGCAGCCATTCCAGGGGCAGCTTCCAGAGACTGTGTTCGAAGCGGCTGTGGAAGAAGGCGAAAT
>DASRUX010000319.1:0-5661 GCA_035655235.1 Rhodocyclaceae bacterium
GTGGACGGCAACACGGTGGATATGGATACCGAGCGGGCCCAGATCGCCGACAACGCCATCCAGTACGAGATTTTGACCCGCCTCATCAGCGACAAATTCAGCGGCATGCGTGCCGCCCTGGCTGGCACCCAGGGTTAAGGAGCCATAAATGAGCCTGTTCAACGTCTTCCAGGTTTCCTCCAGCGCCATGACGGCGCAGTCCATGCGCCTCAATGCGGTGGCTTCCAACCTGGCCAACGCCGACAGCATCGTCTCTGCCGACGGCAAGCCCTATCGGGCCAAGCAGGTAGTCTTCGAGGCAACGCCCATGGGCAATGCCGGTGAGGCGTCACAGGGCGTAAGGGTGAAGCAGGTGGTCGATGACGCTTCGGCCCCCCGCATGGTGTACGACCCCAAGAACCCGGCTGCCGACGAGAAGGGCTATGTGGCCTTCCCCAATGTGAATGTGGTGGAGGAGATGACCAACATGATTTCCGCCTCGCGTTCGTATCAGACCAACGTCGAGATCATGAATACCGCCAAGACCATGATGATGCGCACCCTGCAGATCGGTCAGGGCTAATAGGAGACTGCCATGGCAAGCGTAAGCAATACCTCCAATTCCACCACTTCCCCTGCGGACATCTTTGCCGCCATCAACAACCAGAACAAGGGAACGTCAACGTCCAGTACCTCTGCCGCAGAGACGGAAAACCGCTTCCTCACCCTGCTGGTCACCCAGCTCAAGAACCAGGATCCTTTGAATCCCCTGGACAATGCCCAGGTGACCAGCCAGATGGCCCAGATCAATACCGTGAGCGGCATCGAGAAGTTGAACGCCACCCTCGGCAAACTGCTCTCGGCCTACGACGACAGCAAGTCCGTCCAGTCGGCCGGGATGATCGGCAAGAATGTGCTGGTCCCCGGCAGCGATTTGAAGCTGACGGCAAATGGTGCCGCCGCCGGCGTGCTGCTTGATTCGGCTGCGGACAGGGTTCTGGTGACGATCTCCGACAGTACCGGCAAGGAGGTGAACGTCGAAGACCTGGGCGCCAAGGGCGCCGGCAGCTTCGCCTTCGTCTGGGACGGCAAGGATGCCGACGGAAAGGTCCTCCCCGCCGGGAAATACACCTTCACGGTCGAGGCGACCAAGGGCGGCAACAAGGTTACCTCCAAGGCCCTGGAATTTGGCACGGTTTCTGCTCTTGTCAGAAGCGGTAATGGATTCCAGCTCGACCTCGGTGAGGGCGGGCTAGTCGGATTCGACGACGTGCAGCAAATCCTGTAACGGGAGAAAGAAATGGCATTCCAACAAGGTCTGAGCGGTCTCAACGCTTCCTCGAAGGCGATCGACGTAGTCAGCAACAACATCGCCAACGCGGGGACGGTGGGCTTCAAGTCCGCCGCGGCCCACTTCGCCGACGTCTATGCCGCATCCCTGGCTGGGGGCGGAGCCGCGCAAATCGGTATCGGTACGGCCCTGGCCGCTGTCCAGCAGCAATACACCCAGGGCAACATCAGTACCACCAACAATCCTCTGGATGTCTCCATCAATGGCAACGGCTTCTTCCGGATGGACCAGAACGGCTCCATCAGCTACACCCGGAACGGCCAGTTCCACCTGGACAAGAACGGCTTCATCATCAACGACCAGAATCTGAAGCTGACCGGCTACGCGGCCGACGGCAATGGCGTGATCGTGCCTTCCACCCCGACGCCTATCCAGGTTTCAGCCGCCGACCTCTCGCCGGTGGCGACCGGTGCCAGCGTCGGCAGCAGCTTCCAGGGCGTCAAGGCCCAGGTCAATATGGATTCCCGGGCCGCCATGGCCACCAACGTGTGGAGCAATGGCCCGGCCACCGGCAAGTGGACTCCCGATCCTTCCACCTACAACTATTCCACAGCCCTGTCCGTCTATGACACCCTGGGCAACGCCCATACCCTGACCCTATATTTCGTCAAGGGTCAGGGCACCGGCGACTGGGGCGTGATGGCCAACGTGGACGGCACCACCAACCAGCGGGTGACCCTCTCCCTGCCGGCTGCCACGCCGCCCCTGCCGCCCCTGGCCAACGTGAATATCGGTTCCGTGGCGACGCCGGTCAATGTTCCCGGCCTGAATTTCAATACCTCGGGCATCCTGAACAGCACCACCGCCAGCCCGAAGCTCCATATCAGCATTGACGTGGCGGGAGTCCAGTCCGACCTGGGCAAGCCCAACAATGCGGCGACGCCCCTGGCGTTCGATATGGATTTCACCGGCAGCACTCAGTTCGGCAGTCCCTTCGGTAACAACAAGCTGGACCAGGACGGCTACTCTTCCGGTCGCCTCACCGGCCTCTCGGTAGGTGCCGACGGCGTCATCCAGGGCCGCTACAGCAATGGCCAGACCCGTGCCCAGGGGCAGGTGGTCCTCGCCAACTTCACCAACCCGAACGGCCTGCAGTCCCAGGGCAACAACCAGTGGATCGAAACCTCGGTATCCGGGGTGGCAACGGTGGGAGCGCCCAGTACCTCCAGCCTTGGGGTGCTACAGTCGGCTTCGGTGGAGGAGTCCAACGTGGACCTCACTGCCGAATTGGTCAGCATGATCACCCAGCAGCGCAATTACCAGGCGAGTGCCCAGTCCATCAAGACCCAGGACCAGATCATGCAGACCCTGGTGAACCTGCGCTAACCGATAGTCTGACCGAGTAACCGATCATGGATCGCCTTATCTACACCGCAATGACCGGCGCCAAGCATGTGTTCATGCAGCAGGCCGGCAATGCCCACAACCTGGCCAACGCCAGCACCGTCGGCTTCAAGGCCCAGGAGCACCGCTTCCGGGCTGTGCCGGTCCAGGGCGAGGGCATGCCGACCCGGGCCTTCGTGGTGGATGCGTCGGTGGCGGACGTGATGGAACCCGGTCCCATGATGTACACCGGCCGCAACCTGGACGCGGCCGTCGAAGGCAAGGGCTGGATTGCCCTGCAGATGCCGGACGGCAGCGAGGCCTATACCCGGGCCGGCAGCTTCGACATCAATGTCAACGGCCTGCTCCAGACCAAGTCCGGCCAGACGGTGATGGGAGACGGCGGCCCCCTGAACATTCCGCCCGACAACAACGTCGAGATCGCTCCGGATGGGACGGTGTCGGTGGTGCCTACCTTCGGTACTCCCAACAACGCCAACGCCGTCGGCCGCATCAAGCTGGTCAATCCGCCGGAAACCGATCTGGTACGTGGTTCCGACGGCCTGTTCCGGCTGAAGAACGGCCAGGCGGCCGACGCCGACCCGAACGTCAAGCTGGCCTCCAACACCCTGGAAGGCAGCAACGTGAATGTGGTCGACACCATGGTGAACCTCATCAGCCTCTCCCGGCAGTTCGAAATGCAGATCAAGATGCTGCAAACCGCCGACACCAATGCCCAAACCGCCGACAAAGTGCTCTCGCTCAACGGCTGACAGGAATAGATCATGATTCGCTCCCTCTGGATCGCCCGTACCGGCCTCGACGCCCAGCAGACTCAGCTGGACGTCATCGCCAACAACCTGGCCAACGTCAGCACCAACGGCTTCAAGCGCGGCCGGGCGGTCTTCGAGGACCTGCTCTACCAGACCATCCGCCAGCCTGGCGCCCAGTCTTCCCAGCAGACCCAGGTGCCTACCGGCCTGCAGCTCGGTACCGGCGCCAAGCCGGTGGCGACTGCCCGCATCTTTACCCAGGGCAATCTGCAGAAGACCGACAACGCCCTGGATGTGGCGGTCAACGGCAACGGCTTCTTCCAGGTTCTGCTGCCGGACGGCACCACCGCCTACACCCGGGACGGCTCCTTCCAGAAGGACAACCAGGGCCAGATCGTCACCGCCGACGGCTATCCCGTCCAGCCCAACATCACCATCCCGGCCAATGCCCAATCGGTGACCATCGGCCAGGACGGCACCGTCACCATCACCCAGCCTGGCAGCGCCGCCACCACCCAGATCGGCAGCATCCAGCTGGCCACCTTCATCAATCCGGCCGGCCTGCAGAGCATCGGCCAGAACCTGTTCCTGGAAACCGCCGCCAGCGGCACCCCGACTCCCAATACCCCGGGGACCAACGGCGCCGGCACGGTCAACCAGGCCTACGTGGAAACTTCCAACGTCAACGTGGCCGAGGAACTGGTGTCCATGATCCAGACCCAGCGGGCCTACGAACTCAATTCCAAGGTGGTGTCCACGTCCGACCAGATGCTGGGCCGCCTGACCCAGCTGTGAGGTGAGATCATGAAGCGCATCGCCCTTGTTCCCGTCCTCCTCGCCAGCCTGGCCGCCTGCCAGACGGTGCCGCCGACCAATGTGCACCAGCCTATGACCGTGCGCCCCGCCTACCGGGGCGATCCGGCTACGGGCAACGGTTCCATCTACCAGGCCGCCTACAGCCGTCCGCTTTTCGAGGACCGCAAGGCCCGCTTCGTCGGCGACACCATCACCGTCAAGATCACCGAAAACACCTCGGCGTCGACTACCTCGAATGCCAAGGTGGATCGCTCCGACAAGGCGTCCGCCTCGATCACCAACATGTCCCGCCTGCCCGGCAAGAGCATGTTGGGCATGGGGCTGGATGCCAGCAGCACCGCCAATTTCGAAGGCAAGGGCAACGCCGCCAACAACAACGTGTTCACGGGTAATATCACGGTCACGGTGATCGAGGTGCTGCCCAACGGCAATCTGCTGGTTTCCGGCGAGAAGCAACTGGCCATTGGCGCCCAGACCGAGTACGTGCGGGTCTCCGGCGTGGTCAATCCGAGCTTCGTCGATTCCACCAACAGCATAGAGTCTGCCAAGGTGGCGGATGCCCGGATCGAATACAAGTCCGCCGGCTTCATCAGCGAAGCCGAGGTCATGGGCTGGATGGCACGGTTCTTTCTTAGCGTATTGCCGTTCTAGGAGTTTTTACGGCGGAGGCGCTTCATGAAGACAATCGGCGGCAAATGGTTCCGGCAGGCGGCAATAGTGGCCGGTTGTCTGTTGCCGCTCTGGAGCCAGCCGGCTCTGGCGGAGCGCATCAAGGACCTGGCTAGCGTCCAGGGGGTCCGCAGTAACCAGCTCATCGGCTACGGCATCGTCGTCGGCCTCGACAACAGCGGGGACCAGACTACCCAGACCCCCTTCACCACCCAGGCCATCGCCAACATGCTGTCCCAGCTGGGGGTGAATCTCTCGGCAGACCAGACGGCCAAGCTGCAGCTGAAGAACGTCGCTGCGGTCATGGTGACCGCCAACCTGCCCGCCTTTTCCCGGCCGGGCCAGGGCATCGACGTGACCGTTTCCTCCATGGGCAACGCCAAGAGCCTGCGGGGCGGCACCCTGCTGATGACGCCCCTGAAGGGCGCCGACGGCCAGGTGTATGCCATGGCCCAGGGCAACGTCCTGGTCGGGGGGGCAGGGGCTTCCTCGGGGGGCGCCAAGGTCACGGTTAACCACCTGTCGGCCGGCCGCATCCCGTCCGGCGCCACTGTCGAGCGCTCGGTGCCGACTCCGGTGGGGCAGGGGGCCTTCGTCTACTATGACCTGGGCGACAGCGATTTCGGCACCGTCAAGAATATCGTCGATGCCATCAACGGCAATTTCGGCCCGGGCGTAGCCCAGGCCGTGGATGGCCGGCAGATTCGGGTGCGGGCGCCGGAAGAGCCGGATGCCCGGGTGGCCTTCATG
>DASRUX010000320.1:0-3720 GCA_035655235.1 Rhodocyclaceae bacterium
CTCCACGGAATCGATGGTGTGCCCGCCGGCGATGGGAATGCCCGCCGCCCGGCAGACATCCTCGCCACCTTTGAGTATCTGGCCGATGGTCTCAAGAGGCAGGGTGTTCACCGGCATGCCGACCAGGGCCAGGGCGAAGAGGGGCGTGCCGCCCATGGCGTACACGTCCGAAATGGCGTTGGTGGCGGCGATACGGCCGAAATCGTGGGGATTGTCCACGATGGGCATGAAGAAATCCGTGGTGGCGACGATGGCCTGGGTGTCGTTGATCTGGTAGACGGCGGCGTCGTCGCTGGTCTCGATGCCCACCAGGAGCTGGCGCGGGATGATGGCCGGGGCGTTGCTCTGGGCCAGGATTTTCTCCAGGACGCCGGGGGCGATCTTGCAACCGCAGCCGCCGCCGTGGGAGAGCTGGGTGAGGCGGGGAGTCTCGGGCATGCTCATCATTTACTCCGCGTCGAAACCGGCATCTTCGATGGCGCCCTTGAGGGCGTCCCGGCTCACCTTGGCCGCGTCGAAGGCCACCTTGGCCTCGCCCGCCTCCAGGGAAACCTCCGCCGAAGCCACCCCGTCCAGGGCCGTCAGCACGCCGGTCACATTCTTGACGCAGCCCTGGCAGCTCATGCCGCCCACCTTGATGATCGTATTTTCCATAGTCGTCTCGAAATCAGGATTGCCGCCGCGGACGCCAGGACCGCAGCAGCAGGGAATTGGATACCACCGACACCGAACTGAGTGCCATGGCGCCACCGGCGATGACCGGGTTCAATAACCCCATGGCAGCCAAGGGTATTCCCAGCACATTGTAAATGAAGGCGAAGAAGAGATTCTGGCGGATCTTGCCCAGGGTCGCCGCCGACAGGTCGATGGCGTCGGCCACGCCGGAGAGGTCGTTGCGGATGAGGGTAAGGTCGGCCGCCTCGATGGCGGCATCCGACCCGGCGCCGATGGCGAAGCTCACATCCGCCGCCGCCAGGGCCGGGGCGTCGTTGATGCCGTCGCCAACCATGGCGACCCGCTGGCCGCCGGCCTTGAGTTCCGTGACGGCCGCGGCCTTATCGCCGGGCAGGACGCCGGCGCGGAATTCGTCGATGCCGGCCTGGTGGGCGATGGCGGCGGCGGTCACCGGGTTGTCGCCGGTGAGCATCACCAGCCGGATGCCTTTGGCCTTGAGGCGCTCCACCGCCGTCCGGGAAGTGGGACGCAGCGGGTCGGCGATGGCGATGAGGGCCAGCACCTCGCTACCCTCCGCCAGGACCACCACGGTCTTCCCTTCACCCTGCAGCCGGGCGATCTCGCCGTCCTGGGCGCCGATCCAGTCCGGGGAGCCAAGACGCAGGGCTCGGTCTTCCACCTTGCCTTCCACGCCTTGCCCCGGCCTCGCAGAGAAGCCTTCCACCGCTGGCAAGACCACCCCGGCAACCTTGGCCAGCACAGCCCGCGCCAGGGGATGCTCGGAACCCTGCTCCAGGGCAGCCGCCAGGCGCATGGCCTCATCCGCCGCCAGCGCCTTGGGCACCACGTCGGTCACCTGGGGCTCGCCCAGAGTCAGGGTGCCGGTCTTGTCCAGGGCGAGAACGGAAATCTTCTCGGCCTTTTCCAGGGCTTCCGCATTCTTCACCAAGATGCCGCCCTTGGCCCCTTGCCCAGTCCCCACCATGATGGCAGTAGGAGTCGCCAGGCCCAGGGCGCACGGGCAGGCGATGACCAGCACCGCCACCGCATTGACCAGAGCCTCGGCCACGATGCCGCTGTGCAGCCACCAGCCGGCGAAGGTCGCCAGGGCCACGGCGCACACTGCCGGGACGAAAACGGCGGAAATCCGGTCGGCGAGGCGCTGCACCGGGGCCTTCGACCCCTGGGCCTCCCCCACCAGGCGGATGATGCCGGCCAGCAGGGTATGCTCGCCGACGCCGGTCGCCCGGCAGCGGAGCATGCCTTCGCCGTTGGCGGTGGCGGCAAACACCTTGTCGCCCGGATGCTTCTTCACCGGCATGGATTCGCCGGTGAGCATGGCTTCATTGACACTGGAATCGCCGCTGACTACCTCGCCATCCACCGGCACAGCCTCCCCGGGGCGGACGATGAACACGTCGCCGGGCATGAGGGCATCCACCGGCACCTCCACCAGTTGGCCGTCCCGCTCCAGGCGGGCAGTGCGGGGCTGGAGGCGGATAAGGGCCTCGATGGCTTCGGAAGTCCGCGCCTTGGCCCGGGCCTCCAGGAGCTTGCCGAGCAGCACTAGGGTAATGACCGCGGCCCCCGTCTCGAAATAGACATGCTGCCCCAGTCCGAAGACCGTGACGATGGCGGAAAAGCCCCAGGCCATGCTGGTCCCCAGGGCTACCAGGACATCCATGTTGGCACCGCCGCCGCGCAGCGCCTTGTAGGCTCCGTCGTAGAAACGCCAGCCGATCCAGAATTGGACAGGAGTCGCCAGGAGGAACTGGAACCAGCGGGGCAGCTCGCCATGGCCGTGGCCGCCGAACATGAAGGCCATCTGCCCGACCAGGGGCAGGGTCAGTGCCACGGAAAGCCAGAAGCGTTTGACCTCAGCCGCGTAAGCCGCCTGCTTGCGGGCCTTCTCGGCATCCCGGGTGGTACGGTCGGCGGGGGAGGCGGTGAATCCGGCCTTGGCGGTGGCGGCGACCACGGCGGATTCGTCGCTCTCCCCTACCAAACGTACTCGCGCCCGCTCCGAGGCGAGATTGACGCTGGCCTCCACCCCCGGTAGGCGGTTGAGAACCTTCTCCAGCCGCGCCGAACAGGCGGCGCAGGTCATGCCCGAAATGGCGAATTCGACGACCCGGACCGGCGCCTTATCCATTGCTATTTGACCAGCAGCACCGGGCAGGACGACAGATGCAGCACCTTGGCGGCGACGGAACCGATCACCAGGCTCGCTACCGCCCCGTGGCCATGGGTACCCATGACGATCTGGCCGCACTCCAGGTCCCTGGCGAGCTTGGCGATGACCTCCGCCGGCTGGCCGACGTGGATATGGGCGGCGTACTGGATGCCGGCCGCATCCAGGCGGGCGCGGGCGGCGGCCAGTTGGGCCTCGCTCTCCTCCCGGTAATAGCTTTCCAGGGTGGCGTGGCCGATGTGGGACTGGACCCGGCCGATGGGAATGGGCGGATGGACGTGGAGCAGATGGATGGCGGGCATCTCCTTGAAGCCGGCCACGTAGCCGACCAGATATTCGACCGCCCGTTCCGAGCAGGGAGACCCATCCACCGCCAGTAGTATTTTCATTGCTCCAGTTCCCGCGAAGTCAGACAAGGACCAAATTCTACAGGTTCGGGGCCGACGATTCAGGCCAGGCGGGCCAGGCCGATGAAGCCATAGACGCCGAAACCCAGCACCAGCAGGCCGGAGACCGTGCGTACTGCCGGCCGGCGACTGAAGGACTGAATGCGCCCCAGAAGGATGCCGGCGAGGAGCAGGTTGGGCAGAGTCCCGAGGCCGAAGGCCACCATGGCGAGCGCCCCCCGCCCCACCGAACCGGCGGTGAGGGCGGTGGCCAGGGCGCTGTAGACCAAGCCGCAGGGCAGCCAGCCCCACAGGAGGCCAAGGGGGAAAGCCTGGGCCACCGTGCGGGCCGGCAGGAAGCGGCGGGTGAGCGGCTGCACATGGCGCCATAGCCGCTGCCCGAACCCTTCCACCGGAGCCAGAACCCGGGTGATCCCCAGCAGATAGAGTCCCAGGGCCACCAGCATG
>DASRUX010000321.1:0-2922 GCA_035655235.1 Rhodocyclaceae bacterium
GGACATCCGGGCAGTAGGCGTCCGGGAGCAGGGCGGGAGCGTGGAGATTGATCTCGGTGGCGATGCCCAGGGGCTGGGTAAGGTCCACTTCCTTGCCCTGCTTGAGGCCGGCCACGGCCCGGTTGAGCATCTCGGTGTAGAGGTTGAAGCCCACTTCCTGCATCTCGCCGGACTGGTTCTCTCCCAGCACCTCGCCAGCGCCGCGGATTTCCAGGTCGTGCATGGCCAGGTAGAAGCCGGCCCCCAGTTCCTCCATCATCTGGATGGCCTCCAGGCGCTGCTTGGCCTGCTTGGTCATGGCCTTCTCGTCCTGGACCAGCAGATAGGCATAGGCCTGGTGGTGGGAACGGCCGACCCGACCCCGCAGCTGGTGCAACTGGGCGAGGCCAAATTTCTCGGAACGGTTGATGAGGATGGTGTTGGCGTGGGGATTGTCGATACCGGTCTCGATGATGGTGGTGCACAGCAGCAGGTTGGCCCGCTGCTGGGTGAAGTCCCGCATCACCCGCTCCAGCTCCCGCTCGTTCATCTGGCCGTGGCCGATGACGATGCGGGCCTCGGGGACCAGCTTTTCCAGCTTCTCCCGCATGTTGTCGATAGTGTCGACCTCGTTGTGCAGGAAATACACCTGGCCGCCCCGCTTCAGCTCCCGCAGCACCGCCTCCCGGATGATGCCGTCGGAAAACTTGCTGACGAAGGTCTTGATGGCCAGGCGCTTTTGCGGCGCGGTGGCGATGACCGAGAAGTCCCGCAGGCCCTCCATGCTCATGGCCAGGGTCCGGGGGATGGGGGTGGCGGTCAGGGTGAGGACATCCACCTCGGCCCGCAGGGCCTTGAGGGCTTCCTTCTGGCGCACGCCGAAGCGGTGCTCCTCGTCGATGATGACCAGCCCCAGGCGGGAGAACTCCACTTCCTTGGAGATGAGCTTGTGGGTGCCGATGACGATGTCGATCTTGCCCTCGGAAAGCTCCTTCAGGGCCAGGGCGGTTTCCTTGGCGGTCTTGAAGCGGGACAGCTCGGCGATCTTCACCGGCCAGTCGGCGAAGCGGTCCACGAAGGTCTGGTAATGCTGCTCGCACAGCAGGGTCGTCGGACAGAGCACGGCCACCTGCTTGCCGCCGGCCACGGCGCAGAAGGCAGCGCGCAGCGCCACCTCAGTCTTGCCGAAGCCCACGTCGCCGCACACCAGCCGGTCCATGGGCTTGCCGGAACGCATGTCCTCGATGACGGCAGCGATGGCCTGGGCCTGGTCCGGGGTCTCGTCGAAGCCGAAGCCCTCGGCGAAGGCGTCGTAGTCGGTTTCCTTGAAGGCGAAGGCATGGCCCTGGCGGGCGGCCCGGGCGGCGTAGAGGGCCAGCAGCTCGGCGGCGGTGTCCCGGGCCTGCTCGGCGGCCTTGCGCTTGGCCTTTTCCCACTGGCCGGAACCCAGGGTATGGAGCGGTGCCGTATCCGGGTCGGCCCCCGAATAGCGGGAGATGACGTGGAGCTGGGACACCGGCACGAAAAGCTTTGCCTCGTTGGCGTAGTGCAGTTCCAGGAATTCGGTGGGGCCTTCGCCCAGGTCGAGGCGGATCAGGCCCTTGTAGCGGCCGATGCCGTGGCTCTCATGGACCACCGGGTCGCCCACCTTGAGTTCGGTGAGGTCCCGCAGCCAGTTGTCGAAGCTGGCCTTCTTCTGGCTCTCCCGTCGGGTGCGGCGGGGGGAGCCGGCATAGAGTTCGGTTTCGGTGACGAAGGCGAGGCCATCCACCTTGAAGCCCGCCTGGAGCGGTCCGACGGTGATGGCCAGGCGGGCGTCGCCGCCGAGGAAGCTGTCCAGGTCGGCGGAAGGCGCCGGGGTGACGCCGTGCTCGGCCAGCATGGCGGCCAGGGTTTCCCGGCGGCCGGCGGATTCGGCCAAGACCAGGATGCGGCCCGGGTAGCTGGCGACGAAAGCCTTCAGGTTCGCGAGCGGATCCTCTGCCCGGCGCTCGACGGCAATGGCCGGCAACGGCGCGGCCGGCCCTTCGCCCTTGGCGGTCGCCTGGACCCGGGGGTAAGGCTTGGCGGCGATGAAGAAGGCCTCCTCCGGCAGGAAAAGCATGTCCGGCGGCAGCAGCGGCCGGGCCTTGTCGCCTTGGAGCAGGTCGTGGCGGGAGCGGGTGTCCTTCCAGAAGGCGGAAATGGCACCGGCCGTATCGCCATGGGTGACCAGGACTGTGTCCTTGGGCAGGTAGTCGAAGAGGCTGGCCGTCTCCTCGAAGAAGAGGGGCAGGTAGTACTCGATGCCGGCGGTGGCGATGCCGCTGGTGACGTCCTTGTAGACACCGGACTTGGCCGGGTCGCCTTCGAAAATCTCCCGGAAGCGCTGGCGGAAGCGGGTCCGGCCCTTGTCGTCCATGGGGAATTCCCGGGCCGGCAGGAGGCGCACTTCGGGGACCGGGTAGAGGCTGCGCTGGTTGTCGATATCGAAGGTCTTGATGCTCTCGATCTCATCGTCGAACAGGTCCAGCCGGTAGGGCAGGGCGGAACCCATGGGGAAGAGGTCGATGAGGCCGCCCCGGATGGAATATTCGCCGGGGGAAACCACCTGGGTGACGTGGCTGTAGCCGGCCAGGGTGACCTGGGTGCGGAATTTCTCGGCATCCAGCTTTTCGCCCTTCTTGAAGGCGAAGGTGTAGGCGGCCAAGTAGGCGGGCGGCGCCAAGCGATAGACCGCCGTGGTGGCCGGCACCAGCAGGACATCCACTTCCCCTTGCATGCTCGCCCACAGGGTGGCCAGGCGCTCGGACACCAGATCGTGGTGGGGCGAGAAGTGGTCGTAGGGCAGGGTTTCCCAGTCGGGCAGCAGCGCCACGCGGCAGTCCGGGGCGAAGAACGGGATCTCCGCCTTCAGCCGTTGCGCACTCTGGGCGTCGGCGGCCAGCACCAGCACCAGCCGGC
>DASRUX010000322.1:0-9655 GCA_035655235.1 Rhodocyclaceae bacterium
CCTTGACCGGCACCCCGGCCTCCGCCTGCTTCAGAAACCCGATGATCTGCTCTTCCGAAAACCGCTTCTTCAAGTCCATTCTCCTTCTCGAAAACGGACTTTACTAAATTGCCAGTGGCACTGTTTATGGGGAGCACCTCATCAGTGCATCGGCTCGATGTCATTACAAAGACGTTCTTCAACTCGCCTGGCGCAACTTGGATTGCAAAGCTGACGCGAGAGGACATCTACCGAGCACTCTCAGGCAAGGACCGGAAGTATCTTGTCTACCGCGCTCGCTGTGATGAGGTTTGGTTAGTCATCAATGCCGACATCGAATCAATGGCCACATGGTTTGAGTTCGATGGAGAAGTCTTGACCGACACCTTCACCACTCGCTTCGATCGCGTGTTCTTGGTTCGACACTTTGGAGGAAAGGCTCACGAGCTGAAATTGCGGGAACATGGCGCCTAATCCTTCGTTCCAGAGGAACCTGCCGCGAAAAACCGCGCTGCATCACTGACAAAGTGATCCTGACGACCCACTTTCTTGAGCAAGCCAGTTACAGTTCAGGTCATTGGCAGTCCGCCAATCCTAATGTGGTTTAGCAAACGCCTGCACAAAAGACACGACTGATGGAATACCGACCCGACGCCTCGCATTGATGGCGATGATGCGCCTACTGGCCGACAGTCCACAAACCGACAGAAGGAATCTCTCATGTCGCCATTAACGTCAGCTGTCGGGGAATGGGCCGGCGCGTGTTGCGCCTCATGATCGCTCGGGCAATCTGCCCTATCCGCATATAGCAATGCGGCAAATGGAATCTGGTGGTGCTGCAGAGAGGAATCGAACCTCCGACCTACTGATTCATACCCGCTACGGCTTTCGCCGCTCAGGACATACATCCTGTTTGTGGTCTGGACTTTCTCTTCACCATAACGCCTCAGCGTCTTAGGCGGGCCGTGTAAAGTCTCTACACTCCCCTTTCGGGTAGCACGGGATTGCCATCAGCATTACCTGTTAAGGTTTCCCCGTTTTAGCGGCCTCCACTCATTAAGTTTCCAAAATGAGGCGCAAGTTCTTTGGACTGACGAATCAGTTGCTCTACCAACTGAGCTACTGCAGCAACAGCTCGCAAGTATACGACAGCGAACTTTTCAAAACAACATCACCCTAACCTGTCACTTAACCGCAAAGGATGTGTCAGAACGACCAAAAAAATCTACAATCGATGATCTCTGCCGCAAATAAATGGTAAGCCATTGATTTTTATCATCAAATGCGCTGCTACCAATATGCTACCAAGCAGCAGAGATGACAAGGAAATCGCCTTTATCATCAAATAGTTGGAATGAGTATGCCAACTGATTACGAATCAGTTGCTCTACCAACTGAGCTACTGCAGCAGAGCGTAGAATTATATCTTTTGCCTCCCCTTTCAGGCAACGAGACTGCTCACTCCATGAATCTGTTGCGCGCCCTGGCCACCGTCAGCGGTATGACCCTGTTGTCCCGCATCCTGGGTTTCGTCCGGGATTTCGCCATCGCCCGCGCCTTTGGTGCAGGCCTCGCCACCGACGCCTTCCTGGTGGCTTTCAAGCTGCCCAACCTGCTGCGCCGCCTGTTTGCCGAAGGCGCTTTTTCCCAGGCCTTCGTCCCCATCCTGGGGGAATACAAAAACAAGCGGGGCGACGAGGAAACCCGGGAACTGATCAACCATGTTGCCGGGATGCTGTTCCTGATCCTTTCGGCGGTCACGGCCGTGGGCATTGCCGCGTCGCCCCTGCTGGTATGGATTTCCGCCCCCGGCTTTGCCGCAGACGCCACCAAGTTCGACCTGACGGTCACCCTCACCCGGATCACTTTCCCCTACATTCTGTTCATGTCCCTGGTCGCCCTGGCCGGGGGCATCCTGAACACCTGGAGCCGTTTTGCCCTGCCGGCTTTCACGCCGGTGCTGCTTAACGTCTCCTTCATCGTCATAGCGCTTTTCGTCGCCCCCCACCTGGACACCCCGGTGCTGGCCCTGGGTTGGGCGGTGTTCATCGGCGGCATACTTCAGCTCGCCCTGCAATTCCCCGCCCTCAAGCGCATCGCCATGCTTCCCCGCCCGACACTCGATTGGCGGGCGGCCTGGCAGGACGAGGGGGTCCGCCGCATCCTCAGGCTCATGGCTCCCGCCGTGGTCGGCGTTTCCGTGTCCCAGATCAGCCTCCTGATCAACACCATCTTCGCTTCCTTCCTGAAGGAGGGCAGCGTCTCCTGGCTCTACTATGCCGACCGCCTGATGGAGTTCCCTTCCGGAATGCTAGGCGCAGCTCTCGGGACCATCCTGCTGCCTTCCCTGTCCAAGTACCACGCCAGCGAGAACCACACGGAGTATTCCCGGCTTCTCGACTGGGGGCTACGCCTGACCCTGCTACTGGCCGCTCCGGCAGCCCTGGCACTGGCCCTGCTGGCCGTCCCTCTCATCGCCACCCTCTTTTTCCACGGCGCCTTCACCGGCAACGATGTATTCCAGACTCGCAGCGCCCTCGTCGCCTACAGCTTCGGGCTCACCGGTCTTATCCTGGTGAAGGTATTGGCCCCCGGCTTCTACGCCCGCCAGAATATCCGCACGCCGGTAAAGATCGCGATCATGTCCCTGCTGGCCACCCAGGCCATGAACCTCGCCTTCATCGGTTGGCTACGCCATGCCGGCCTGGCTCTCTCCATCGGCCTCGCCGCCTGCCTGAATGCCGCGATGCTGTACCGCGGCCTTCGCAGCCACGGCATTTTCGAGCCCCAGCCGGGATGGACATCATTCCTGCTGAAGCTGCTGGCGGCCATGGCGGCCATGGGTTTGGCCCTGTGGTTCGGCATCGGCGCCGAGTCTGACTGGCTGCAATTCGGCATGACCGAGCGGATGGCACGCCTGTCAGCCCTGGTGGTGGTTGGCGCCGCAAGCTATTTCGCTACACTATGGCTTCTGGGTTTCCGCCTCCGGGATTTCAAACGGCGGGCGGCTTGATAATAGGAGGAGGAAGGGCATGAAACTGACGAGCAGCAGCTTTTCCGATGGGCAAAAGCTTCCCGGCGAACTGGCTTTCTGCATCCCGGATGCAGGCCACCATGTCTGCCTGGGCAAGAATCTCAATCCGCAGTTGGCCTGGAGCGACGTACCGGAAGGTACCCGGTCCTTCGCGCTCATTTGCTGCGACACCGACGTGCCCAGCAAGGGAGACGACGTGAACCAGGAAGGCCGGACCGTTCCCGCCGCCCTGCCCCGGGTGGATTTCTTCCACTGGATACTGGCCGACCTGCCCGCCGAGATGCGCGAGATCAAGGAAGGCGAGTTCTCCGGCGAGGTCGCACCCCGCGGCAAGCCTGGCCCCCAGACCCTCCACGGCGCCCGCCACGGAGTCAACAACTACACGGAGTGGTTCGCCGGCGACAACGACATGCGGGGCGACTACTACGGCTACGATGGTCCCTGCCCGCCGTGGAACGATGAGATTCCCCACCGCTATGTGTTCACGCTCTATGCGCTGGATGTTGAAACTTTGCCGGTTGACGGTCGTTTCACCGGCCCCCAGATCCGGGAAGCCATCAAGGGACATGTCTTGGCCGAAGCCTCCCTGACCGGCACTTATACCCTAAACCCAGCAGTGAGCCTTTAGGCACTCCGCGCCCCGGAAAACAAAAAAGGCAGCTCACGCTGCCTTTTTTGTTGGGTGGTACTGAATCAGGCGATAAGCGGCACGATCAGCAGAGCCACCAGGTTGATGATCTTGATGAGCGGGTTCACCGCCGGGCCTGCCGTATCTTTGTACGGGTCGCCAACGGTATCGCCAGTCACTGCAGCCTTGTGAGCTTCGGAGCCCTTGCCGCCGAAGTTACCGTCTTCGATGTACTTCTTGGCATTGTCCCAGGCACCGCCGCCAGTGGTCATGGAGATGGCCACGAACAAACCGGTGACGATGGTGCCGACCAGCAGGCCACCCAGCGCTTGGGGACCAAGCACCAAGCCGACGATGATGGGCACGGCCACCGGCAGGATGGAAGGCACCATCATTTCCTTGATGGCGGAAACGGTCAGCATATCGACGGCACGGGAATAATCCGGCTTGCCGGTCCCCTCCATGATGCCCGGAATCTCCTTGAACTGGCGACGCACTTCCATCACCACGGAGCCGGCAGAACGACCGACCGCTTCCATGGCCATGGCGCCGAACAGGTAAGGAATCAGGCCGCCGATGAAGAGGCCGATGATCACCATGTGATTGGACAGGTCGAAGGACAGATTCTTCAGGCCGGCCGCTTCGAGACCATGGGTGTAGTCGGCGAAGAGCACCAGGGCAGCCAAGCCGGCTGAGCCGATGGCGTAGCCCTTGGTCACCGCCTTGGTGGTATTCCCCACGGCATCCAGGGGATCGGTGACGTTGCGCACTTCCTTCGGCAATTCCGCCATTTCGGCAATGCCGCCGGCGTTGTCGGTGATAGGGCCGTAAGCGTCCAGGGCAACCACGATACCCGCCATGGAGAGCATGGAAGTGGCGGCGATGGCGATACCGAACAGGCCAGCCAGGGCGTAGGCAGCGTAGATGGAGATACAGACGGACAGCACCGGGAGGGCGCACGCCTTCATCGACACGCCGATGCCGGCGATGATGTTGGTGGCGTGGCCGGTCTGGCAGGAGGAAGCGACGTGCTTCACCGGGCCGTAATCGGTACCGGTGTAGTACTCGGTGATCCACACCAGGGCGGCGGTCAGCACCAGGCCGATGACCGAGCAGCCGAACATGCTGGCAGTGGTGATCTTGGACGCCGCATCCCCCGCACCGATCAGCCAAGAGGTCACCGGGTAGTAGGCCGCCAGCGCCAGGACGCCGGCCACGGTCAGACCGCGGTACAGGGCCGACATGATCTTGCCGCCCTCGGTCGCCTTGACGAAGTAGCAGCCGATGATGGAGGCGATGATGGAGACACCGCCCAGGGCCAGGGGATAAAGGACGAGTCCTTCGCCCAAGGCCGGGAAGGTCTTCAGGGTCAGGGCAGCCAGCACCATGGTGGCGACCACGGTCACGGCGTAGGTTTCGAACAGATCGGCGGCCATACCGGCGCAGTCACCGACGTTGTCGCCCACGTTGTCGGCGATCACCGCCGGGTTGCGGGGGTCGTCCTCCGGAATGCCGGCCTCGACCTTGCCCACTAGGTCGGCGCCCACGTCAGCGCCCTTGGTGAAGATGCCTCCACCCAGACGGGCGAAGATGGAAATGAGGGAAGAACCGAAAGCCAGGCCCACCAGCGGCTCGATCACATGGTGCAGATCGGCGCCGGGAGCGTTGATGGCCTTGAGAACGGCGAAATAACCGGCCACGCCCAGGAGGCCAAGGCCCACCACCAGCATGCCGGTGATGGCGCCGCCCTTGAAGGCGACGGCGAGGGCGGGGGCGATGCCGCTACGGGCAGCTTCGGCGGTACGAACGTTGGCCCGGACGGACACGTTCATACCGATGAAGCCCGCCGCGCCGGAGAGCACGGCACCGATGAGGAAGCCGAAAGCGGTAAGCCAACCAAGCTTCGGTACCAGGCCGATGACCACGAACAGCACCACGCCAACGATGGCAATAGTTTTGTACTGGCGACTCAGGTACGCGGCGGCACCCTCCTGGACAGCTTTGGCAATTTGCTGCATCCGGTCGTTACCGGCGGGCAGCGCGAGGATCTGCGTGCTTGACAACCAGCCGTACAGAACGGCCAACACGGCGCATGCGAGCGCCAGTATCAGTGCTGCTGACATCGACTTCCTCCCTCTGATTAATGAAACGAAAAACCTGTGTCGGCCTGCCGGTTCTACGCCGTTTTCAGACCTTGAAATCCCCCAACTTCTTGGCCACCGGGACGTTCTTCAGGCGAACGTAGTCGGGCAGCCCATTTTTGAACGGCGGCGGATCCTCGCCCTCGATCAGCGGGCTCAGATAGGCCCGGCACGGGTCGGTGATATGGAATCCGTCGGCGGAAATGAATTCGGTCGGCATCTTGCGCTCGACATTGGCCACGTCCTTGAGGGCGGCCTCGCCGATCTCCCAGCGATAGGGCGCATCCGACAGGCGCTTGATGGTAGCCATGACTGCATTGCGACCAGAGAGGGCCAACTCCACGGCCTTTTGGCCGAGGGCGTAAGCCTGGTCCACATCGGTCTTGGAAGCGATGTGGCGGGCCGAGCGTTGAAGGTAGTCGGCCAGGGCCCAGTGGTACTTGTAGCCCAGCTTGTCCTTGATCAGTTGGGCCACCACCTGGCCCACACCACCCAGTTGGGAGTGCCCGAACGCATCCTTGCTGCCTGATTCGGCGATGAGCTTGCCGTCCTCGTCGGACAGCCCTTCCGATACGGCCACGGTGCAGTAGCCGTAGCGCTGTACGCACTCCTGGACCCGGGCGACGAAGCGGTCCGGGTCGAAGGGCACCTCGGGGAAGAGCAGGATATGGGGCGGCTGACCCTCGCCTTCGGAAGCCAGGCCGCAAGCGGCGGTGATCCAGCCGGCGTGGCGGCCCATCACTTCGAGGACGAAAATCTTGGTGGATGTCCGGGCCATGGAGGCCACGTCGAAGCCGGCTTCCCGGATGGACGTAGCGACGTACTTGGCCACCGAACCGAAGCCCGGACAGCAATCGGTAATGGGCAGGTCGTTATCCACAGTCTTCGGAATGCCGACGCAAACCACCGGATAACCCAGCTTCTCGGAAATCTGGGACACCTTCCAGGCGGTGTCCATGGAATCGTTGCCGCCGTTGTAGAAGAAATAGCCGATGTCGTGGGCGTGGAAGACCTCGATCAGGCGCTCGTATTGAGCCCTGTGCTCTTCCAGGCTTTTCAGCTTGTAACGGCAGGAACCGAAGGCGCCGGCGGGCGTGTATTTCAGCCGGGCAATATCCTCGTCGGTTTCGAGGCTGGTATCGATCAGGTCTTCGGTCAGGGCGCCGATGATGCCGTCGCGGCCCGCATAGACCTTACCGATCCTGTCAGGATGCCGGCGGGCAGCCTGGATCAGGCCGCACGCCGTGGCATTGATGACGGCGGTGACGCCTCCCGATTGTGCGTAGAAGGCATTTTTCACCGCCATTTTCATCTCCTTACTTCAGAGCGTCGAAAACGCGATTGGTGATTTCATCGACGCTGCCGACCCCGGCCACCTTGCGCACCTTCGGTGCTTTGGCGTCGCCGGCTGCGGCCCAGTTGCTGTAAAAATCCACCAGGGGCTTGGTCTGGGAGTGATAGACCTCCAGACGTTTCCTGACGGTTTCTTCTTTGTCGTCGTCGCGCTGGATGAGTTCCTCACCGGTCACATCATCCTTGCCGGCGACCTTGGGCGGGTTGAACTTGACGTGGTAGGTGCGGCCGGAAGACAGGTGCACCCGGCGGCCGGCCATGCGCTCGATGATGTCGGAGTCGGGAACATCCACTTCGAGGACGATATCGAGGGGAACGCCGGCATCCTTCATGGCCTGAGCCTGGGGAATGGTGCGGGGGAAACCGTCGAAGAGGTAGCCGTTCTTGCAGTCGTCCTGGGTCAGGCGATCCTTGACCATCCCGATGATGACGGCGTCCGGCACGAGGCCGCCCGCATCCATGTGTTTCTTGGCTTCCAGACCCAGCGGGGTGCCGGCCTTCACTTGGGCACGCAGCATGTCGCCGGTGGAAATCTGGGGAATGCCGAACTTTTCGCAAATGAATTTGGCCTGCGTCCCTTTGCCAGCACCGGGCGCGCCAAGGAGAATCAACTTCATGGAATGTTCCTCGGGAATCGTCGTTGGAAAATCTGTTCTCTTTGTTATGGCCGGTCGGCGCCGGCTTTGGTGGGAAGAGAAATTACCCGCTATTTACACCTCGGTCAAACAGTTTGCGCATCCTTTCCGCATCCTCTGGGGTATCCACCCCAGGCGCTGGAGCGGCCTCGATCAGGGCTACAGTAATACGATACCCGTGCCATAGGGCCCGCAGTTGCTCCAGGGCTTCGAACTGTTCCGTAGGGGCCGGCGCGAGCCCGGCGTAAGCCTTCAGGAAGCTCGCCCGGTAGGCGTAAAGCCCGACGTGGCGATAGGCCGGCAGTCCGGCCGGCAGGGTTTCGCCGCCGGCTTCCCGGGCGAAATGGTCGCGGGCGTAGGGAATGGGCGCACGGGAGAAATAGGCGGCATCACCGTCGGCCCGACACACCACCTTGACCACATTGGGATTGAAGAAGTCCGCCGCATCGGCAATGGGATGGGCTACGGTGGCGATGGCGGCGCCGCTGCGGTCCAACTGGGCAGCGGTGCGTGCAATGATCTCCGGCTCGATGAGGGGCTCGTCGCCCTGGACATTGACCACCAGGGTGTCGTCGCCCCAGCCCCGCTGCTCCACCACCTCGGCAAGGCGGTCGGTGCCGGTGGGATGGTCGGCCCGGGTCATCACGGCAGACACACCATGGGCTTGGGCGGCGGCAAAAACCTCGGGATGGTCGGTAGCCACCAGGACCTCGCTGGCGCCGGACAGCGCTGCCCGCTCGGCTACCCGCACCACCATGGGCTTGCCCCCGAGATCGAGGAGAGGCTTGGCCGGCAGACGGGTGGAAGCGTAGCGGGCCGGAACGACGACCTTGAAGGACAGGCTCATTGCGCTTCGGAAGTCAGCTGGCGGGCTTCTTCCTCAAGCATGATGGGGATGTCGTCACGGATGGGGTAGGCCAGCTTGCAGGGTTTGCAAACCAGTTCCTGTTCCGACTTGCGGTATTCGAGATTGCCCTTGCAAACGGGGCAGACGAGGATATCAAGAAGCCTGGCGTCCACTGATTTTCTCCAGAAGCGTATCGACGAGGGCCGGCGACACATCGGCCTCCACGGGGAGCACCCAGGCTTCGCCCGCGGCAAAACCGGCGCATTTTACTGCATCCTTCTCCGTCATCAGCACCGCGGCATCCGGGCCGAAGTTCAGGTCGGCCGCGCAGTAGGCGTGGTGATCGGGGAAGGGATGGTGGCTGAACTGGAGCCCCAGTCCTTCCAGGGTCCGGAAGAAGCGGTCCGGATCGCCGATGCCGGCGACCGCGTGCAGGGGTTTTCCTTTCAGTTCATCCGCCGCACAAACGACCTGAGAGTCGCCCAGGGCATGGAAATTCCCGGGGCGCAGGACCATGTCGAAGCGTGGCACCGGCGTCGCGAGTCCGGCAAGGCCGTTGCAGACCACGGCATCCACAGAAGCCAGCCGGGAGAGGGGCTCCCGCAGCGGCCCCATGGGCAGGCGCCAGCCGTTGCCGGGACCACGGCCGTCGAAAACCGCCACCTCGGCATCCCGCCCCAGGCGGTAATGCTGAAGGCCGTCGTCGCACAGGATCACGTCTACCGCCGGGTGGGCAGCCAGCAGAGCCCGGGCGGCCGCAGCCCGATCACCGCCCACCCAGACCGGAACGCCGCTACGCCGAGCGAGCAACAGGGGTTCGTCTCCCACCACCCCGGGATCGGCATCGACCGGCACCGGACGAGGTTCCCTGGCACCTCCGCCATACCCCCTGCTGACGATGCCGGGATGACGCCCCCGGCGCAGCAATTCCCCGGCGAGCCACAGGGTGAGGGGCGTCTTGCCTGCTCCGCCCACCGTGATATTGCCGACCACAATGACGGGCACCGGCAGACGCTCCACCCGCAGGACGCCCAGGCG
>DASRUX010000323.1:0-5332 GCA_035655235.1 Rhodocyclaceae bacterium
CCGCCTCCCGTCTTCATGCGCATAGCCGCCAGGGACAGGAGCTCATCCGGGGAAAGGGCGCCGTCCTCGGGAGCACTCGCCACCCCGGCATCCACCACCAGCTTGACCGGCTGGCCCTGGACCGCAATGCGGGCGGCCATGATGCTGGCCTTGAGCCGGTCGGCAAAAGCCGCACACTGGGCGAAACCAACGCCCTGGGAAACGATGACGCAGCGCTGGGTGGAGTAAAGGCCGATGCAATCGTTGCCCCGGATGGTACTCAGCAGCAGTTGGGAAAAGCGCCCGCAAATCTTGTCCGCCACCTCCTGGCCGAAGTCCGACACTAGGGAACCGTAATTTCCCACCTCCAGCACGACCGCGCTCACCGGATCGTCGCGGTCATCGGAAAAATCGAGGGACTGGTGGAGCTTGGCTTCGATCTCCTGGCGGGTCAGCAGGCGGGGCTGCTCGCCGGGCTCGGGCAGGCGATGGGCCGCCGGGGCGGAAACGCCGGCGCTCGCCTCCTCCCCGGACTCACCTCCATTCTCCGTCGGCGCCACCAGGGCGCCCATGCGCCGCATGATCTCGTCCTTTTTCATGCCCTTGGTGAGGAAGTCGCAGACGCCCAGAGCCTTGGCCCGGTGTTTGCCCTCCTCGGTCTCGCTGTCGGAGATGATGAGGAAGAAGGGCAGTTTCTTCAGCCGTCCCAGCCGGTTTTCCCGCAGGCGCTCGACCAGTTCGAGGCCGGTGATCTTGGGGAGCTGGGCACCGGCGACGACGGCGACGATGCGGGTATCGAGGACCAGGGTCTGCCAGGCCGACTCGCCGTTATCCTCCTCGACGATTTCGAACTGATCGGACAGGTGCTTGGCGAGGGACGCGCGAACGACGCGGGAACCATCGACGATAAGGATGCGGGGGAGTGTGCTCATGCTGGACCGGGACGAGGGTTACCACCAAAGTTCTATGCAAATGATATTACCTCATTCGCAAAAGCAAAACGCACAGTCCCGCACAATTCCCCCGATCACCTCCGCAGGCGGTACCAGAGCATCCCGATCAACTCGTGCAGGGCGAAGCCCGAGGTGCGCATCACGTCGTAGCGGGGGATGAAATCCAGCAGCATGGGCTCACGTCTACTCCCCATGAAGCCGGTCGGAGCCGGTACCACCTCGAAGCCCGCCGCCTCGAAGGCGGGCACGGATCGGGGCATATGGAAGGCATGGGTGACCAGGGCGATACGCCGAATTCCCTGGGGCAACAGGATTTCGGCGGAATTCTCGGCGTTCTGGCGGGTGTTCTCCGACTTCCCTTCGACCCAGCGGGCGGCGACCCCGAAATCCCTGGCCAGGGAAATCTTCATGGCCTCCGCTTCCGGGATGCCGTAGCCGTCCGGGTTGCCCCCGGTCACTAGGATGGGCTTGCCGGACTCCCGGGCCACTAGGGCGCCGTAGCGCAGCCGGTCGAGGGCCAGTTGTCGAACGTCGTCGCCGCCCCCCAGTTCCGGCGCCTTGCGATAACGGCCAGCGGCAAGGATGACCACAGCGTCCACCTTCAGGTCCCGCAGGCTCTCCTGGGCGAGGGCCGGATAGCGGCTCTCCAACGGCTCCAGCAGCCCGTCGGCGACGATGGCGGTGGAGAAGGCCGCGAGCATCAGCAGGCCCAGAACGATCAAGGTCTTGCCCAGGCGCGGCCGCCGCCATACCAGGAGCAGCCCGATGAATGCCGGCACCAGGCCATTCATCGGCGGGAGCAGGAAAGTGGCAACGAAATTGGTCATCAGCCAGGACATGGCGGCTCCTGTGGAAAGACGAAGGATGTTGCCATGGGAATAGGGCCATGGCGAGCCTGGCGTTGCCCTCCCCCGCCCGGGGCCGATGGGGTATCTATGGGCGGCTAAGGCTGCTTCGCCGCATCCTTGGCTTTTCGGGCCGAGATGGCTTCGGCAAACCACAGCACCTCGTCGATGAAGGCTTGGGCGCGCTTCTCATAACTCGGGTCGGTGGGATTGCCGGCCGGGTCGAAGCTGTCATGGACCCGGGAGACGGCCAGGGAGGCCGGAATGGGGAAGGCCCCCATGCCCAGGGTGACAAGGCGCAACTGGGCCAGGCAATTGATGCCGCCGTAGCCCCCGGCGGATACGGTGACGATGCCGAAGGGCTTGCGGGCGTACTCCGGCAGCAGGTAGTCGAGGGCATTCTTGAGGACGCCGGGATAGCCGTTGTTGTATTCCGGGCTGACGATGACGATGGCCGAGGCCCGGTCGATCTTCTGGGCGAATTCCCTCAACCCGGTTGGCGGATCGTCCCGCATACGCAGCCGCTCTTCCATGATGGGCAGGTTGAGTTCCAGCAGGTCGATGAGTTCGGTATCGACCTGCGCCCGCCGGCCAAGGCGCTCGAAAACAAAACGGGCCACCTTGTCGCTTTCCCGCCCCCGGCGGGTGCTGCCCAGGATGACGGGAATGAATAGCTTGCTGGCGTCGGGGCGATCCATGGCGTGCCTCCTGCTGTCCGTGTGCCCATATCGGCAACGGCAGCGCCCCTTAGTTCCGGAATCTGCCTCCGGAATCCTACGCCGCCGACTCGGGCTCCAGGAAATCGCGAACGGCCATATGAAGCTCTTCGAATTCCTGGGGAGACAGGCGCAGGATGGCGAGGCAAGCCTCGCCCATCTTGGTCCATTCGCAACAGCTGCTCAACCCGGTCTCGTCCTGGATCAGCTTTTCCGCCAATTGGGCCAAGCAGATGAGGCGGCGGGAAATTGGGGAGAAGGCCCCGCCCCCCGCCTGGAGGGAGATGAAATCGTGGTGGTGGCGGATGGCGACGCAGGTGCTCTCCGGCAACCACCAGGACTGCCCCAGGAGGGAGCCCACCACCGCGTGGTTGGTGGGATGGCGCGACTCTTCCACATCGGTGAAGGAATGCTCGGCGTCGGCATTGGCCCGCGCCAGGGTTTCGAAATAGCCGGGGAAGCGCTTGGCCATGATGGGGATGCCGCAATCCCGGAAGAGGCTGAAGGTATAGGCCTCCTCGGGGAGTACGCCGACCCCCGTCCCCAATTGCTGCACCAGCCAGCCGGACACCTGGGCCACCCGGGCCGAGGCATCCCAGAAGCGCTCCAGCCGGGGCGGCGTCGGCAAGGCCTTACGGAGAACGATGGTGGCAATGGCCGCCGAAATGGTGGAAAGCCCCAGCAGGGACAGGGCGTCCTGGACGGTGCGGGCCTTCTGCCGGTAGCCGAAGAAGGGCGAATTGACCAGCTTGATCAGGCTGCCGGAAATGCTCACGTCGGCGCTGATGATCCGGGCCAGGCTGCGGAAATCCGGCTCGTCCTTTTGCACTTCCCGTGCCACCTTTTCCAGGATGGCGGGCCGGGGAGGAATGCCCAACTGGCGTATGGTGTCCGCCAGACGCTCGTCCAGGGGCCCGAAGGCGGTCTGGTTGTCGGTTTCGATATTCATTGGCCAATCCTCTCCTGTAGCCATTGATCCAGCTTGTCTTCCGTGAGCGGTTGGGAAAAGAGAAATCCCTGGACGCAGTCCACGCCGGCTTCGCACAGGCTCTCGTATTGCGCCTGGGTTTCCACCCCTTCGGCCACCACCGTCATGCCCAGGTCCCTGGCCAGCTGGGTGACGGTACGGACGATGGCGAAGGACTTCCTGTCCTGGGGCAGACCGACCACGAAGGCGCGGTCCAGCTTGATCTTGGTCGCCGGCAAATCCTTCAGGTAGGCCAGACAGGAATAGCCGGTGCCAAAGTCGTCGATGGCCAGGGGCAGCCCCACTTCCTGCACCTCCGCCAGATTCCGCCGAACGTTGTCCGACATGTCCATGAACAACGACTCGGTCAGTTCCAGCTCCAGCAGTTCGGGCGGAACGTCAGTGCAGGCCAGCACGCCGTGGAGCGCCTGGCAGAACTTGGGCGCGGTGAGCTGAGCGCGGGAGATATTGACGGCCACCTTGACCGGCATGCCCCGGGCCCGCAATTTCTGGACCTTGCGGGCGGCGGTCATCAGGCTCCACTCGCCGAGGCGAACGATGAGCCCGGTCTTCTCTGCCACGGGAATGAAGGTGGTCGGCATCAGAGTCCGGCCCTGCACCCGGCAGCGCATCAGGGCTTCGACCCCTTCAAGGGTGCCGCCGAGCCCGAGGATGGGCTGGTAATTCAGGGATAGCCCGCCGCTTTCCAGGGCCTCGTGGAGCAGTTCCTCCACGGCCAGCTCCTCCCGGGCCAAGGGATTGCCGAAACGCCCCGGCACCAGCTCCTCGCCGGAGACGACATACTGGCCGCCCCCCAGGCGCTTAGCCGCCAGCATGGCCCGGTCGGCCCGCTCCAGGACATTGAGGAGGGGCTCGACCGCGTTGAGCTGGGCGATGCCCATGCTGCCGGAGGGCCGGAAGCGCACATGGCCGATCTCCATCGGCACCTTGAGGGATTCCTGGATGCGTTCCGCCGTCATCTCGGCGGCGTCCAGGTCGCTACCGGGGAGAAGGAGGACGAACTCGTCACCACCCAAGCGGCCGAACAGGTCGTTGCCGCCGGCCAGCTTCTTCATGCGGTGAGCCAGCTTGGCCAGGACATTGTCCCCGGCCTGATGGCCGAACGACGAATTGATCTGCCGAAAGCGATCGATCCCGATCCAGATGATGCAAAAGGGCTTACCGGCGGCACGGGCCTCGCCGGCCAGCCGTTCCACCTCCCCGATGCACTCGACCCGATCCAGGAAACCGGTTAACCCGTCCATCCTTCTTCTGTTGTTCCTACGCACCATCCGCCGCCGACGGATCGCCGCTGGCCGATGTCATGAAAATTGATCTAGGTCACGCAGTCTAAACGAAAAGCCCGGCCTTTCGTCATAGGCATGTGAAATATGCCTCACCACCCTGCCGGCAAGGGATAAAAAAACCCGCCGGCTAGCGGCGGGTCCAAGTTCTGCTGCAATCCTTGTCGATCAGCTGGCCAGGGCCTTCTTGATCTGCTCCAGGGTGGAGGGATCGTCGATGGTGGTCAGGTCGCCCGGATCGCGGCCTTCCGCCAGCGCCTGCAGGGAGCGGCGCAGCATCTTGCCGGAACGGGTCTTGGGCAGGCCGGTGACGAAGTGCACCCGGGCCGGACGGGCGATGGCACCCAGGATGCCATCGACGGTACCCATGACTTCCTTCTCCAGGGACTTGTGGAGTTCCGGCGTCGCCACCTTGGAAGCATCCTTGACCACGGCGAAGGCCATGGGCATCTGGCCCTTGAGCTTGTCCTCGACGCCGACCACGGCCACTTCGGCGATGGCCGGGTGGGCCTGGATGGCCTCCTCGATCTCGCGGGTGCCCAGGCGGTGACCAGCAACGTTGATCACG
>DASRUX010000324.1:0-9295 GCA_035655235.1 Rhodocyclaceae bacterium
GGACGCGACGGAAGAGGTCGCCAATATCTGCTCGGAGGTGGCCAAGTGAGCATACGAGCAGGGGCCCCACGCAGTGGGGATGCGAGCAGGGCGAGCGCAGGCAGCCCTTGCGTCGTGCACATTCAATTTTTCCATCATTCCTTTGTCGCGAGGGCCAAGTGAAACACAAGGTCAAGAATATTCACTTCGTCGGTGTCGGCGGCGCCGGCATGAGCGGCATCGCCGAGGTGCTGGCCAACCTGCGCTACAACGTCACCGGTTCCGACCTCGCCGCCAGCGCCACCACCCGCCGCCTGGAGGCCCAGGGGGTGAAGGTGTGCATCGGCCATGATGCCGCCAACGTGGCCAAGGCCGATGCCGTGGTGGTGTCCACGGCGGTCAAGGCCGACAACCCGGAAGTGATCGCCGCCCGGGAGCGCCACATCCCGGTGGTGCCCCGGGCCCAGATGCTGGCCGAGCTGATGCGTCTGAAGCACGGCATCGCCATCGCCGGCACCCACGGCAAGACCACCACCACCAGCCTGGTCACCAGCATCCTGGCGGAAGCCGGCCTGGATCCCACCTTCGTCATCGGCGGTCGTCTGAACGCCGCCGGCGCCAACGCCCGTCTGGGCAAGGGGGACTTCCTGGTGGCCGAGGCGGACGAGTCTGACGCCTCCTTCCTCTACCTCTCCCCGGTGGTGGCGGTGGTCACCAACATCGACGCCGACCACATGGAAACCTACGGTCACGACTTCGAGCGCTTGAAGGGCGCCTTCGTGGATTTCCTCTCCCGGCTGCCTTTCTATGGTGTCGCGGTGCTGTGCCTCGACGATCCCAACGTCCGCGCCATCCTGCCCCAGGTCTCCAAGCAGGTGGTGAGCTACGGCCTCGATCCGGCTGCCAATATCCACGCCGAGAATGTCCGGGCCGAGGGCGGCCAGATGAAGTTCGACGCGGTGCGGGTCAACGGCTCCATCTCCCGGCTGTCCATCACCCTCAATCTGCCGGGCATGCACAATGTGCTGAACGCCCTGGCCGCCATCGGCGTCGCTACGGAACTTCAAGTTCCCGATGATGCCATCATCAAGGCCCTCGCGGAATTCAAGGGTGTCGGCCGTCGCTTTCAGCGGTATGGCGAGGTGGGACTGAAAAATGCCGACGGAAATGCAGACGGCAGCTTCACCCTCATCGACGATTACGGCCACCATCCTGTCGAAATGGCGGCAACTCTTGCCGCTGCCCGCGGCGCTTTTCCGGACAAGCGGCTAGTTCTTGCCTTCCAACCTCACCGGTTTACCCGAACCCGGGACTGTTTTGAGGATTTTGTGAAGGTTTTATCCTCTGTGGATGCCCTTTTGTTGGCGGATGTGTATGCCGCCGGCGAGGCGCCCATCGTGGCGGCCGACGGACGCGCCTTGGCACGGGCCTTGCGAGTGGCCGGCAAGGTTGAGCCGGTATTCGTCGAGGATATTGCGGATATGCCGCAAACGATTCTGGATGTCGCCAAGGATGGCGACGTGGTTCTGACCATGGGAGCGGGGTCCATCGGCGCCGTCCCCGGTAAGTTGGTTGAAAGCAAGCAATGAGCAATTTTGGAAAAGTCGCGGTGCTTTTCGGCGGAACCTCCGCCGAGCGGGCCGTTTCGTTGAACAGCGGATCCCGCGTCCTGGCGGCCCTGCAAGGGCAGGGCATCGACGCCCACGCCTTCGATCCGGCCGAACGCCCGCTGGCTGAATTGAAGGGTTTCGACCGCGCCTTCATCGCCCTCCACGGCCGCCACGGCGAGGACGGCACCATGCAGGGCGCCCTGGAACTGATGGGCATCCCCTACACCGGCCCCGGCGTGCTGGCTTCCGCCGTCGCCATGGACAAGTTCCGCACCAAGCTCATGTGGCAGGCCGCCGGCCTGCCGGTGCCGGAATACGCCCTGCTCACCGCCGATTCCGACTTCGCCGGCGTCGAAGAACAGCTGGGCCTGCCTCTCTTCGTGAAGCCGGCCCGGGAAGGCTCCTCCATCGGCATTTCCAAGGTCAAGGAGCGGGGCGGCCTGAAGGCGGCCTACGAAGAGGCCGCCAAGCACGATTCCCTGGTCATCGCCGAGCGCGGCATCCTGGGAGGCGAATACACCGTCGCCATCGTCGGCGGCGAGGCACTGCCCATCATCAAGATCGAGCCGGCCACCGATTTCTACGACTACGAAGCCAAGTACAACCGGGACGACACCAAGTACCTCTGCCCCTGCGGACTGCCGGAAGCCAGGGAAGCGGAAATCCGCCGCCAGGCCCTGGAAGCCTTCCGGGTCCTGGGCGGTCGGGGCTGGGGCCGGGTCGACTTCCTCATGGACGAGGTGGGCAATCATTACTTCCTGGAAGCGAACACTTCCCCCGGTATGACCGACCATTCCCTGGTGCCCATGGCGGCCCGGGTTTCCGGCATGGATTATCCGGCCCTGGTGCGCCGGGTCCTGGAACTGGCCGCCCTGGACTGATGAATGTGGAACAAGCCCCATCTCCTCAACGCCATTGCCGACCTGCTCTTCGTAGCGGCGGCTGCGGCGTTGCTGGCCGCGGCGGCCGTCTGGCTGGTGCGCATGCCGGCGCTGCCCATCAAGGAGGTGGTGTTCGCCCACGAGTTGCAGCATGTGCGGCGGCTGGAAGTGGAGCAGGTCTTGCCGGCGGCGTTGAAGGGCAATTTTTTCAGCGTGAACCTGGATGCGGTGCGGGGTGCCCTGGAAAAGCTGCCCTGGGTGCGCAAGGTGGACGTGCGGCGGGTGTGGCCCGCCAAGCTAGAAGTGTCGGTGGAAGAACACCGGCCGGCGGCTCGCTGGGAGGACGGCCGGACGGCTGGCCACGGCGAATTGGTGAACAGTTTCGGGGAAGTCTTTCCGGCGACGCTGCCCGAGGAGGAAACCGCCGGGCTGCCCTTGCTTTACGGCCCGTCGGGCACGGCGCCGGAGCTCTTGAAGCGCTACGGCGAATTCGTGACGGCCTTCAAGGCGGTCGGGCAGAAACCGGTGCAGGTGGTGCAGTCGCCGCGCCTGGCCTGGCAGTTGAAGCTGGACAACGGCATGTTGGTGGAACTCGGGCGCGAGCAGCCCAAGGCGCCCCTCGGTGCGCGGTTGCAGCGTTTTGTGGATGTATATCCGGCGATGGTGGCGGGAAGGCCCGTGGCGCCGTCGGCGGTGGATTTGCGGTATCCGAACGGTTTCGCGATGCGGGTCGCGGGGTCTGAGGTCAAGGGGAAATAATGAGCAGGGACAACAAGGATTTGGTGGTCGGGCTGGACATCGGCACCTCGAAGATCGTGGCGCTGGTGGGCGAGATCACGCCGGAAGGGCGGCTGAACGTCATCGGCATGGGCTCCCAGGACTCCAAGGGCCTGAAGAAGGGCGTGGTGGTCAATATTGAAGAGACCGTTAGCGCCATCTCCCGGGTGATCCAGGAAGTGGAGCTGATGGCCGACTGCAAGGTCAGCGATGTCTATACCGGCATCGCCGGCAGCCACATCAAGAGCTTCAACTCCAACGGCATGGTGGCCATCAAGGACAAGGAAGTCACCCCCATGGACGTGGATCGGGTGATCGAAACCGCCAAGGCCATGCCCATCCCGGCGGACCAGGAGATCCTCCACATCCTCACCCAGGAATTCGTCATCGACGGCCAGGACGGTATCCGCGAGCCCATCGGCATGAGCGGCATGCGCCTGGAGGTGAAGGTGCACATCGTCACCGGCGCCGTCTCCGCCGCCCAGAACATCGTCAAATGCGTGCGCCGCTGCGGCCTGGAAGTGAACGACCTGGTGCTCCAGCCCCTGGCCTCCAGCTACGCTGTCCTTTCCGAGGACGAGAAGGACCTGGGCATCTGCCTCATCGACATCGGCGGCGGCACCACCGATATCGCCGTGTGGACCCAGGGCGCCATCCGCCATACCTCGGTCATCCCCATTGCCGGCGACCAGGTGACCAACGACATCGCCATGGCGCTGCGCACCCCCACCCGGGAAGCCGAGGACATCAAGTGCAAGTACGGCTGCGCCCTGTCCCAGCTGGCCGACCCGGAAGACACCCTGGAAGTGGCCGGCGTAGACGACCGGCCCAGCCGAAAGCTTTCCCGCCGGGCCCTGGCCGACGTGATCCAGCCCCGGGTAGAGGAACTGTTCGAGCTGATCCAGCACGAGCTGCGCCGGGCCGGTTTCGAGGAGGTGCTGTCTTCCGGCATCGTCCTGACCGGCGGCGCCAGCGTCATGCCCGGCATGATCGAGCTGGGCGAAGAGATTTTCCACATGCCGGTGCGCCTCGGCCTGCCCAAGTACAACGGCAGCCTGGCCGATGTGGTCCAGAGCCCCCGCTTCTCCACCGCCTACGGCCTCCTGCTGGAAGCCCAGGCCCAGCGGAAGCGCGGCCAGAAGATCAAGGAAAAACAGGGCATGCGGGATGTCCTGGAAAGCATGAAAACCTGGTTTGCCAAGAATTTTTAATCAATTTTGGAAATTTGAAGACTTTTTCAGAGGAGGTTCCAATGTTTGAAATCATCGAGAAAGAAGAAAGCGGCACCATCATCAAGGTGATCGGCGTCGGCGGCGCCGGCGGCAACGCGGTGGACCACATGATCCACGAAGGCGTCCAGGGCGTTGAGTTCATCGCCGCCAACACCGACGCCCAGGCCCTGACCCGCAGCACGGCCGACACCAAGCTGCCCCTGGGCCAGACCGGCCTCGGCGCCGGCGCCAAGCCGGAAGCCGGCAAGGCGGCCGCCGAAGCCCATCGCGAGGAAGTCCGTGCCGCCCTGGCCGGCGCCCACATGGCCTTCATCACCGCCGGCATGGGCGGCGGCACCGGCACCGGCGCCGCTCCCGTGGTGGCCGAAGTTGCCCGGGAAATGGGCATCCTGACCGTCGGTGTCGTCACCAAGCCCTTCTCCTTCGAAGGCGGCAAGCGGATGAAGTCCGCCGAAGCCGGCATCGCCGAATTCTCCAAGCACGTCGATTCCCTCATCGTCATCCTCAACGACAAGCTGATGGATGTCATGGGCGAGGACGCCGGCGTGGACGAGTGCTTCCGTGCGGCTGACGACGTGCTGAAGAACGCCGTCGGCGGCATCGCCGAAATCATTACCTACCCCGGCCTGGTGAACGTGGACTTCGAAGACGTACGCACCGTCATGGGCGAAATGGGCCGCGCCATGATGGGCTCCGCCGAAGCTGCAGGCGTCGATCGCGCCCGCATCGCCGCCGAACAGGCCGTGGCTTCCCCGCTGCTGGAAGGGGTGAACCTGTCCGGCGCCCGCGGCGTGCTGGTCAACATCACCGCCGCCAAGGGTTCCCTGAAGATGAAGGAAGTCAACGAGGTGATGAATACCGTCAAGGAATTCGCCGCCGAGGACGCCCACATCATCTTCGGCGCCGTGTACGAAGAAAACATGGGTGAATCCCTGCGCGTCACCGTGGTGGCCACCGGCCTCGGCCAGGCTGCCGCCCGCCGCCAGAGCTTCGAAGTCATCAACACCCCGGTCGTCCAGGCCCAGGCCACCGGCACCTACGACGCCGTCGCCAACAGCGGCCCGGCCATCGACTACAACCAGATCGCCGACGTGCCCGCCGTGGTGAGGAAGCGCAATGTTACGGTCGAAGCCCTGGCCAATAGCGGTGTCGACCGGTACGACATCCCGGCATTTTTGCGCAAGCAAGCTGACTAAGTAATTGTAAGAAAACCTTTCTCTGAAAATGGGGTAGGGCGCTCTATGTTAGAATGCGCCCTCCCCACCCTTTTTCACTGTAACGGCATGCTCAGGCAGCGCACTCTCAAGTCTCTCATTCGCGCTTCCGGCGTTGGTCTCCACGGTGGTGTCAAAGTCACCATGACACTGCGTCCGGCCGCGCCGGACACCGGCATCGTTTTCCGCCGGGTCGATCTGCCCGAGCCCGTCGATCTGCCTGCTTCCGCCCTGCTCGTGGGCGACACCCGCATGTGCTCCTGCCTGGAAAAGGACGGAGTCAAAGTCGGGACTATCGAGCACCTGATGTCCGCCTTCGCCGGCTTGGGCATCGACAACGCCTGGGTTGATTTGGATGCGCCGGAAGTGCCCATCCTGGACGGCTCCGCCGCGCCCTTCATCTTCCTCATCCAGTCCGCTGGGATCGAGGAACAGAATGCAGCCAAGAAATTCATCCGGGTGAAGAGCCCCATCGAGGTCGTCGACGGCGACAAGGTGGCCCGCTTCGACCCCTACGACGGCTACAAGCTGTCGTTTTCCATCATCTTCAACCATCCGGCCATTTCCAAGTCGGCCCAGAAGGCGGAAATCGACTTCGCCGAGAACTCCTACGTCCGGGAAATCGCCCGGGCCCGCACCTTCGGCTTCATGCAGGAGGTCGAATACCTGCGGGAGAACGGCCTGGCCTTGGGCGGCGGCCTGGAAAACGCCATCGTCCTGGACGAGTACCGGGTGCTGAACAGCGATGGCCTCCGCTATACCGACGAATTCGTGAAGCACAAGATCCTGGACGCCATCGGCGACCTGTATCTGCTGGGGCATCCCATCCTGGCCGCCTTCACCGCCCACAAGTCCGGACACGCCCTCAACAACCTGCTGGCCCGGGAACTCCTGGCCCGGCGGGACGCCTGGGAACTGGTGACCTTCGAGGTCGCCGAAGAGGCGCCTTCGGGCGTCGCCCGCTGGCTCACCCAGGCCGCCTGATCTCCCCTGCAAGCATCACTGCTCCCAGCGCCGGGCTTAGCGCGGGTAGCCTCATTCCTGCTTGGCGGCCCGCTCCAGCAGATGCTCCAGGGCGCTACGCAAATTGCCCCTGGGAAGTATGGCTGCAGTGTCCTCAAGGGTCCGGCAGGCCCTCCCGGAGAGGGGTTTTGGCGTGGAACTGATTGATTGAGAAGGAAATTGCCGGGGTTGCACTTTCACTTCCATGACGTTACACTCCGGGCCGCCTTTAGATAATTCGTCGCACAGGCGCTGGCTCATTTGCCGGATCTTGGTGGCGACCGCGCCGTTGTCGGCGTGGATAACGATTTTCCCCGACTTGAAATTGGCCACCCGGGCCGCGGGGGCAAGACCCGCCGGTGCGACGGCCTCGAAACGACGCGACAGCTTCAGCAACAGCCGCCCATGGGCCATCACCCGAGCGGTGCTGTCGGAGTCGTCAAGAAAAGTCGCAATGGAAGCATGCATAGGAGGGGCTCCGTGCAGATCATTCTGGTTTCAGGCCGCCTCAAGGCGGCAAAGACGATTACTATTATGCCCCGCCATGTGGTCCTGGCGGTGTGTGTTCTTTTCGGGTTGGTGTTTGCCACCTCGGCCGCCTTCTCCTGGCTCTCGGTGCATCTGCGCCTGCCGGTGGTCGAGGACCTCATGCTCTCCCTGCAGCAGCGGGAGAACCAGCAATCCCAGGAATTCGTCCGCAGCAATCTCCAGCTCATGGCAACCCGCCTGGGCGAATTGCAGGCCCAGGTCGTCCAGTTGGACTCCCTCGGCGAGCGTTTGTCCTCGGTCGCCGGGCTGAAGAAGGATGTGACCAAGGAATCCGGCCGCACCGGCGGCCAGGGCGGCCCCTTCGTAGCGGCGCCCATGTCGGCGGAAGAGCTCCAGAAGGAAATCGACCGCCTGAGCCGGGTGGTGGACGATACGGCTGGCCAACTGGCCGCCCTGGAAACCCGCCTCCTGGAAAAGCGGGTCCGGGAACGCCTGCTGCCCACCACCTTGCCCGTGAAGGACGCCCTCATCGGTTCCGTCTTCGGTTACCGTTCCGATCCCTTCTCCGGCAGCAAGGCCATCCACGAGGGCATTGATTTCAATGCCGAGGCGGGCACTCCGGTCTACGCCGCCGCTGCCGGGGTGGTGATCAGCTCCGACTACCACCCGGAATACGGCAACATGATCGACGTGGATCACGGCGAAGGCCTCACCTCCCGTTATGCCCACCTCTCCAAGTCTCTGGTCCGTGCCGGCCAGATACTCCGTCGGGGCGAGCAGATCGGGAACGTCGGCACCACCGGGCGGTCCACCGGCTCCCACCTCCATTTCGAAGTGCGCATGCTGGGCGTTGCCCAGAATCCCGCCCAGTTCCTCAAACGGAACGAAGAGTTCGCCTCCCTGAAGAAGCGCTGATCCCGCCGGCATCAAAAGCTCATAAGGCGGGACGGTGGCGGGGCGGAAGGGCGTGCTAGAATCGGCGCTTTGCCGCCAACTGCGCATTCAATTGCCCCCGCGATGATTTCTGGCCTTCTCAAAAAAGTATTCGGCAGCCGCAATGACCGGCTGATCAAGCAGTACACCCAGACCGTCCGCCGCATCAACAGCCTGGAACCTTCCATCTCTGCCTTGTCCGACGAGGCGTTGCAGGCCAAGACGGACGAATTCCGCGACCGCCACGCCAAGGGCGAGTCTCTGGACGACCTCCTGCCCGAAGCCTTCGCGGTGGTCCGCGAAGCCGGCAAGCGGGTCCTCGGCATGCGCCACTTCGATGTCCAGATGATCGGCGGCATGGTGCTCCATTACGGCAAGATCGCAGAAATGCGCACCGGCGAAGGCAAGACGCTGATGGCGACCCTGCCTTCCTACCTCAACGCCATTTCCGGCAAGGGGGTCCACGTCATCACCGTGAACGACTACCTGGCCAGTCGGGATGCCGAATGGATGGGGCGCCTGCACCGCTTCCTGGGCCTCTCCGTCGGGGTGAACCTGTCCCAGATGGACCACGAGTCCAAGCAGGTGGCCTACGCCGCCGACATCACCTACGGCACCAACAACGAATTCGGCTTCGACTACCTGCGGGACAACATGGTCTACGCGGCCGACGAGCGGGTGCAGCGGGGCCTCAATTTCGCCATCGTGGACGAGGTGGACTCCATCCTCATCGACGAGGCCCGTACCCCCCTCATCATTTCCGGCCAGGCGGAAGACCATACCGAGCTCTACCAGCGCATGAAGGCCGTCGTGCCCCAACTGACCCGGGCCGAGACGGAAGAGGGTGAGGGCGACTACTGGGTGGACGAGAAGGGCCACCAGGTGCACCTGTCGGAAGCCGGCTACGAGCGCGCCGAACAGCTCCTCCTGGAGTCCGGCCTGCTGCAGGAGGGGCGCAGCCTCTACGAGGCCGCCAACATCACCCTCATGCACCACCTGAACGCCGCCCTGCGGGCGATGACCCTGTTCCACAAGGACCAGCACTACGTGGTGCAGAACGGCGAAATCATCATCGTCGACGAATTCACCGGCCGCCTCATGCCGGGCCGCCGCTGGTCCGACGGCCTGCACCAGGCCGTGGAAGCGAAGGAAGGCGTGAAGATCCAGAACGAGAACCA
>DASRUX010000325.1:0-9917 GCA_035655235.1 Rhodocyclaceae bacterium
TGGCGTGGAGGCCGATCTTGCGGAGGGCGGCGTCGATGCCTTCGGCCATCTGCCGGTAGCCCCGGGCGTTGGGATGAATCTGGTCGGAGCAAAGCTCCGGCTGGCCGAGGATACCGGCAAAGACATCGGAAATGACCGGCACCTTTTCCTCCTTGCCCAGTTCGGCGTAGAGGTCGGCGTCGGATAAGCGGCGGGTCACCGCCCCCATGACCGAAAGTTCGGGCACGGCCACGAAGACAGCGGCAGCGCCGCTGGCGCGCACCGTGGAGAGAATCTGGCGGATATCTTCCTTGACTGCCTTTTGGGGTCGATGGCGCAGGAAGTCGTTGCCGCCGATCTCAACAATGACCAGGGCCGGCCGGTGCTCTGCCAGGAGGGGGCCGATGCGAGCTTTACCGGCTTCGGCGGTGTCGCCAGGAACACCGCCGTTGACCATGCGCCAACCAGTCATGCCGCCCAGGAGAGTGGGCCAATCCTCGCCGGGGGAGGCGCCGGTGCCGTAGGTGACGCTATCGCCGAAAGCGAGGACGATGCTGCCCGTTGGAATGGGCGGCAGTTTGGCGGAACGGCCGCAGGCGGTGAGCAATGCCCCGCCCGCGGCTGCCATCAGGAAGGTTCTGCGCAACATGGTCCGCTTACCCTCCCCCGCCCGGCCAGTTTATTCCGGCACGGCGATCCGGTTGTCGGTGCTGAACTGGTAGTCCTGGAACACTTCTTCCGCCGTCAGGATGCGGTAGGAACCATCCTCGTTCTTGCGGGTGGTGTCCTTGAGGCGGTAGGTGTAGTGGCCGCAGGTCCACAGGTCGAAATTGCGCATATGGGTACACAGGCAGGTCTTGTCCCACACCTTGACCTTGCGCTCACCGGGATGGGCAGCCACTTCCCGGTTGTAGGCCGTGACATACTGGCAATTGCCGGAAGAATCCAGCAGATAGCCGTAGGCCTCGCAGTTGGGGCGGATGCCGCTGCCGATGGCCGGGCTGCCCTTGAGCATGCGCATGGGGTAGCCGGTGGGAGAAATCTGGTTGACCTCGATATCCCCTTCGCTGGCCTTGAAGTATTCCTGCTGGACCCGCTCGGGCAGGCCGCATTCCTTGGTGACGGTGAAGCGGGTTGCCACCTGGACGGCGGCGGCGCCCATATCCAGGAAGGCTGCCGCATCGGAGCCGGTGAAGATGCCGCCGGCCGGAATCAGGGGAATATTCAGTTGCTCGGCCTTCAGCCAAGCCTGGATTTCGGCCACGATGGCCGCCAGGTCATACTTGGCCCAGTCCATACCGAAGCCCAGGTGGCCGCCGGCCAGGGGGCCTTCGACCACCACGAAGTCCGGCAGGCGGTTGGTGCGGGCGCTCTTCTTCAGGAACAGTTGGAGGGCACGCAGGGAAGAGACGATGATGCCCAGCTTGGCGTCCCGGAAGCGGGGATGATCTTCGATCAGCGCGAAGGACCCCAGGTGCAGGCCGGCCGCCAGGGTGATGCCGTCGATGCCGGCATCCAGCGCTGCCCGCAGGCGCACCCGAAGGGTTTCCTTGGGCGCGTTCATGGTCAGCTTTTCCATGCAGTTGATGAAGATCATCCCCGGGCCGCGCTTGGCGTCCATGGTGCTCTTCACATGCAGGGTGGTCGCCTCGGCCAGCAGACCCAGGTCGAACTGGACCACCGATTTGTCCGGGTTGTCCACGTTGAACTTGTACTGGGCCAGCTTGTTCTTGACGTACTTGGTCTGGTAGCGGCGGTCGGACACGGTGGGCACCATGGCGTCCGAAATGTGGCCGACGCCTCCCAGGCGGGCTACTTCGAGGGAAAGTTCGGCGGTCGAAATATCAACCCCCATGCCGCCCACGACAATCGGCACCAGTTCCTGCCTGCCGAACTGCAGGCGAAAATCATCCACGCGCTTCATTGCTTCCCAGTATCCGTTTTGATGCAACCCCGTATTATCGCATGGGAAACCTATAGGCATTCCACCGATTAGAATACTGCTAATCCAGCACCCGTTGTTCTCCTGCCCGATGCGACCTCACTCCACCGTCGCCCTCCTCGCCAGCGTCACCGTTCAACTTGTCGGCTGCTCTTACGGCTACCGCGCCACCGCCACCCTGGACGGCCATCCGGACAGCCTCCAGGGCAAGGCCGAGCTTCCTGTCGCGGGCGGCGGGCGCTTTCACCTATCCTCCCCGAACAACGACCTTGTCTGCGATGGCTACGCCGAACCGCCGGAATCGCCCTCCTCCGAACAGGGTTGTCGAGGAGAGCACGGAAGCGGCAGCCTTCGGTGCTCGGATGGAAGAACCTTCCTGCTCTCCTGGAAAGCCATCACCTGCCGGGCCTTCGAGGGCACCGGAAGGGATCGGGAAGGGCATACTGCCCGCTTCTCGGTAACACGACAGCACCCGTAAAACTTTGGTCATAATGACCCGAACAATCGCTTCCAATACAATGCGCGGGTTTTAGGGGAGAGAACAATGACCAAGATAGGAAAATTCCTGGGGCTGCTGGCGTTGATCGTCGCGTTGCCCATTGGCGCCCTTGCCCGGGAAGGCGTGCCCATCATCGAACACAACGACATCCTGATTTCCACGGGCAGCGGCAAGCCCGCCACCGCCGACCAGGTGCGCGATGCCATCATTACCGCCGCCGGTTTAAGGAACTGGGAAGTCACCAGGAACGCTACCCAGAATTCCCTTACCGCCACCCTGAACGTCAAAGGCAGGCATTCCGTGGCGGTGGCCATTCCCTATTCGGCGGAAACCTTCTCCGTCAAATACCTGAACAGCGTCAATATGAACTACCGACTGTCCGAGGAGAAATCCGCCGAGACGTCCAGCGACCTGACCAAGGTCAATGCTCCCGCCGCTGCCATTAAGCCCGGAACCCCCTTGATCCACCCCAGCTACAACCGCTGGGTTCAGGATCTCATGCGGGGTATCCAATTCGAGCTGAAGAAACTCTAACAAGGTAGCATCCAGGGGGACGAGCCGGGAAATCCGGCTCGTAAGAAGTTCTGTCTGAAGTACTGCATCAAGCTGTGTGGCGGGTACCCGTGTCCAAGTGGGTTGCATGGGGCTGCCACTCCACGCCATCGGAAGCGGCGCCCAATCTGGGATTCATCGACGCCCTACTGCGGCGCCGCCTGTCCCCCCTCGCCCGCGCCGCGCTGCACGCCGCGAACATCTGCGCCGAGGGGCATCCTTCCCTGCCCATGGTCTACGCCTCCCGCCATGGCGAATTGGGGCGCACCATCGAGATGCTGCGTAACCTCGCCAATCGGGAAGACCTGTCCCCCACCACCTTCAGCCTATCGGTCCTGAATTCCGCGGCGGGCATTTTCTCCATCGCCCGGGGTGACCAGGCACCGGCCACGGCCGTCTCCGCCGGCATGGAAAGCTTTGGCTTCGGACTACTGGAGGCCTGGGCCAGGGCCGCGCTCAACCCCGACTCGCCCGTGCTCTACCTCTACGCCGACACGGCGGCCCCGTATCCCGTCGGCCCGCAGACCTGCGACCCGGAATCCCCTCTGGCTGTCGCCATGCTCATCGGTGGAAGCTCGGCGAACGTCCTGGAAGTCACAATGACGCCGGCGGAGGGTGATGGCAGCCACGTACCCCAGGCTCTCGCCTGCCTCTTCGCCCTGGAAGGAAAACCCGCTGCTTGGCATTCCGGCGAACGGCACTGGCAGTGGAAATGGGCGACCGAATGCTGAACCGGGCATGGCGCAGCTTGGTGACGAGTTCCTGCTTCGTTGCTTTCGGCATCGGCGGCACCCTCCTGTCCGCCGTGTTTTTCCCTTTCCTCATGATCCTGCCGGGAAAGGAGCGGGAGCGACACGCCCGCGCCCGCACCGTGGTCGGATTCTTCTTCCGTTTCCTGGTCTGGGTCCTCCGGAAGACGGGCTGCATGCGGCTTGAGACCTCCGGCCTGGAGCGCCTCGATGAAGCCCGGGGCATGCTCGTCCTCGCCAACCACCCCTCCTACATCGACGTGGTGGTCCTCCTCTCCCTCGCCCCCCAGGTGAATTGCGTGGTCAAGGGCGCCCACTGGCGCAACCCGTTCTACTGGAGCATCGTCCGCTCCGCCGGCTACATCAAGAATTCATCGCCGGAAACCCTGATCGAATCCTGCGCCCAAGCCCTGGTCACTGGGGAATCCGTGATCCTCTTTCCGGAAGGCACCCGCACGGCGCCGGGGCAGTCTCTCCGATTCCAGCGCGGCGCGGCCCATGTCGCCCTGACCGCCAACGCCACCGTGCTGCCGGTCCTCATCACCTGCAACCCGGCCACCCTGGCCAAGGGCGACCCCTGGTGGCTGGCGCCGGAACACCCCTTCACCTTCCGGGTAGGCGTGCAGGAGGCCGTCCCGACCGCCTTCTTCCTGCCCGAACCGGACAAGTCGGCCATCGGCGCCCGACGCCTCACCGACGCCCTGCAACAGTACTTTTCCCAAGAGTTGAAATCCTATGGATACGCTTGAACTGGAGATCAAGAAGCTCATCATCGAGTCTCTGAATCTCGAAGACTTGACCCCCGACGACATCGACAGCCAGATCCAGCTTTTTGGAGAAGGACTGGGGCTCGATTCCATCGACGCCCTCGAACTGGGCATTGCCCTCAAGAAGAAGTACGGCGTCGAACTCGAAGCCGGCGATGGGCGTACCCGGGACTACTTCCGCAATGTCGCTTCCCTTGCCGACCTGGTCCGCAGCCAGGGCAAGACCAACCCGTAACGAGATACCAGCATGACCGATCAGGAAATCCTCGCCAAGCTGCAGACCATCCTGCAGGAAACCTTTGAAATCGACCCCGAACGCGTCCAGCCCGACACCAACCTGTTCGCCGACCTGGACCTGGACAGCATCGATGCCGTAGACCTCGCCATCCAGTTGCAGAAGCTCACCGGCAAGCGCATCCAACCCCAGGACTTCAAGGAAGTCCGCACCGTCGCCGATGTCATCGGCTCGGTCCGCCGCCTGCTGGCCGCCTGATTTCGGCGCCATGGCGACACTGCGCCCCCTCGCCAACGTGCTCGCCATCGGCCTCACCCTGGCCTACCCGTTCGCCGTCTATTTCGGGCTGGATACCATCGGCCCCAGGGGATTGGGCCTCATGCTTCTCGCGGTCCTCGTCCTTCGCCACTGGCAATCGGTGCGGCGCTTCGCCTCCGACATCCGCCAGTCGGAATGGCTGGTTTTCGCCCTGCTGGCGGGAATGGCCGGGGCGATAGCGGCTTTCGGCAGCGAAGTCCTGCTGCTGCTCTATCCCGTAGCGGTGAGCCTGTCCCTGCTGCTGGTCTTCGGGCGCAGCCTGTTCCACCCGCCCACGGTCATCGAACGCATCGCCCGCCTGACCGAGCCTAACCTGCCCCCCGAGGGGGTTCGCTACACCCGGCAAGTGACCCGGGCCTGGTGCGTCTTCTTCGCCGCCAATGGGGCCATCGCCATGGCTACTGCCTTCGCTTCCCGGGAGGCGTGGCTGCTCTACAACGGATTGATTTCCTACCTGCTGATGGGTGTCATGTTCACCGGCGAATGGGTCATCCGGGGCCGGGTACGCCGCCGCCTCGCTGCACCATGACACTCCCCGTCCCGAACATCCTCCGACTCCTTGCCGATGGCCGTGCCGACGACCATCCGGTGGCCCATGACGGCTGCCGTCCAATCCTCTGGAAGGAATTCCGGGACAGGATTGAGGCACGGAGGACGGGTTCCACAACGGAACGCCGGCGTATCCTGTTAGCGGATCCGTCCCCGATCGATTTCCTGGCTGGACTGCTGGCCGCACTGGCCGACGGCCACGTCCCCGTCATTCCGCCCAACTTCCAGCCGGAAACCCTGGCGGCCTTCGCCTCCATGCCTGCCTCGGTGGCGCTCCCGCCCCATACCCTGGAGCTCTACACCTCCGGCAGCACCGGCGAGCCCAAGTGCATCCGCAAGTCCCTGGGCCAACTGGAAGCCGAGTGCGGTGTCCTGGAAAGCTGTTGGGGCGAGGCGGCCGGCGGCGCGACGGTTACCGCCACGACGCCCCACCACCACATCTATGGGCTCCTCTTCCGGCTCCTCTGGCCCCTCACCGCCGGACGCCCCATCGACAATGCCACCATTGGGGAACCTTCAAGCCTGAGCGAGCGGCTGACCGCCCTTGGGGATGCGGTGCTGGTGTCCTCCCCGGCCCAACTCGCCCGGTGGCCCCAACTGACCGACCTGGCGGCCATGGCCCACCGGCCCCGGCTGGTCTTCTCGTCCGGCGGGCCGCTGCCGGCGGAGGCGGCGTGCCATTACGCCGAGACCTGGGGCGATGCTCCCATCGAGGTTTTCGGCAGCACTGAGACCGGCGGCATCGCCTGGCGCCGCCAGTCAGGCGGCAATTCCGCCTGGACTCCCCTGCCCCGGGTCCAACTCGCCCCCGATGCCGATGGCGCCCTCCTGGTCCGCTCCCCTTTCCTGCCGGACGATTCCCCCCTGCGCATGGAAGATGCCGTGGAATTCGCACCGGACGGCAGCTTTATCCTGCGCGGGCGCCTGGACCGCATCGTCAAGATCGAGGAAAAACGCCTCTCCCTGCCGGAAATGGAAAGCTGGCTGGACAGGCATCCCGCCGTCGCCACGGCCGCGGTGGTGCCGGTCCCGATGGGCCGGCGCACCATGGTGGGTGCCGTCGTCGTCCTTCAGCCCGGTCTTCCCGAGGACCGCAGAAGCCTGGTGACAACTCTCAAGGACCACCTCGGCCAGCGCTACGACGACGTTCTCCTGCCCCGACGCTGGCGCTTCGTCGAGCGCCTCCCCTACAGCGAGCGCGGCAAGCTCGCCGTGGACGACCTGGTCAATCTTCTCAGCACGCCCCTATGAGCCTCCAGCCCCAAGTCCTGTCCGTTCAAAAGGAAACGGACGCCGTCTCCCTGGAACTTCTGGTCTCCAGAGACCTTGCCTATTTCCGCGGTCATTTCCCTGGCCTGCCCATCCTCCCTGGGGTCGTCCAGGTGGATTGGGCCATCCGCTTTGCCCAAGATCATCTCGGTATCCCCGCCGACCGTTTCGTTTCCCTAAAAGCACTCAAATTCTCAGCCCCGGTCGGCCCGGACACCCGCCTCGACCTCCGGCTCAACTGGAAGCCGGAAACCCGTCGCCTGGAATTCGCCTACTCGTCGGGAACCCGCAAGTACTCATCCGGCCAGGCCGTTTTCTCGGGGACAGCCGTTCAATGAGTTTCCGCCCCTGCGTCGTCATCCCCATCTACAACCACAAGGACACCATCGGCCCCGTCGTGGACCGCCTGGCGCCCTACGGGTTGCCGGTGTTCATCGTGGATGACGGCTCGGAACCGGCTACCCGGGCCGTTCTCGCGGAAGTGGCGGCGCGCCGGCCCCTGGTCAGGCTCTCCCGCCTGCCCGAGAACGGCGGCAAGGGTGCCGCCGTCATGCGGGGTTTCCGGGAGGCCCATGCCGCCGGATTCACCCACGCCCTCCAGGTGGATGCGGACGGCCAGCACGACATCGCCGATCTACCCCGTTTCCTGGAGCGCAGCCGGGTCCGGCCGGACGCCGTCATCGCCGGCAAGCCCATCTACGACGCCTCCGCCCCGGCCAGCCGGCGCTACGGACGTTTGGCCACCCATGTCTGGGTATGGATCGAAACCCTTTCCCTGGCCATCGGGGATTCCATGTGCGGTTTCCGGCTCTATCCCCTGGCGCCCACCCTGGCCCTCATCGACCGGGTCGCCATCCCCACCCGCATGGATTTCGACATCGAGATCATCGTCCGCCTCTTCTGGCTGGGGGTGCCCATGGAGAACTTGTCCACCCGGGTGATCTACCCGGAAGACGGGCTCTCCCACTTCGACCTGTGGCGGGACAACCTGCGCATCTCGTGGATGCATACCCGCCTATTCTTCGGGATGCTGGGCCGCCTACCGCTCCTCCTCTGGCGCAAAGTTTTCCCGCCCAAGTTTTCCGAAGCCCACTGGTCCAAGCAGGACGAACGGGGCAGCAGCTTGGGGCTGCGCATCACCGTCGCCACCTATCGCTTTCTCGGCGATGCCGCCGCCCGGATGCTTCTTCGCCCCGTGGTGGCTTGGTTCTTCCTGACCGGGAGCAACGCCCGCCGCGCTTCCCTGAAATACCTCGAACGCCTGCGGGCCGCATCCGGCGCATCACCTGCGCCTACCTGGGCCAACAGCTACCGCCACATGCTGGCCTTCGCCGAATCGGGCCTGGACAAGCTCGCAGCCTGGACCGGCAACGTTTCCCACGCCAGCATCCAGTTCGAAAACCGGCAAGCCTTCGAACAGCTTCTCGCCGACCGCCGGGGCGCCGTGCTCCTCGGCGCCCATCTGGGCAACCTGGAGATGCTCCGGGCGCTGGCCAACCTGAACGGTATCGTGCGGGTCAATGCAGTGGTCTACACGGACCACGCCAAGCGCTTCGCCGGCGCCCTGGCCGCTGCCGATGATCGTTTCCAGGTCAATCTCATCCAGATCAGCAGCCTGGGGCCGGACACCGCCATCCTGCTGCGGGAAAAGATCGACCAGGGCGAAATGCTGGTCATCGTCGGCGACCGCACCCCGCCTGCCGAGAACGGCCGGGTGGTGAGCGCCGATTTCCTCGGCCGTCCCGCCCTCTTTCCCCAGGGGCCGTTCATCCTGGCCGCCCTGCTGGAATGCCCGGTCTTCCTCTTCTTCTGTACCCGGGAAGCGGACGGCTACCACATCCACTTCGAGCCCTTCGCCGAACGGATCGAACTGCCCCGGGGCCGGCGGGTGGAAGCCATCGCCGCCCTGGCCCAGCGCTATGCCGACCGCCTGGCCGCCTTGTGCCGCCGGGCGCCGTTCCAGTGGTTCAACTTCTTCGATTTCTGGGCATCGGCCCGCAGCAACTGAATTCACCGCGAGACCAACCAATGAATCACCCCCGCACTTTCCCCAGCGTCCTGGTCGGCGACTCCCGCCTCGCCATCGAGGACGTGGTGGCTGTGGCCGAAGGCCGCGCCAACATCGCCTTTTCGGCCAACCCGGACTTCGCCGCCCGGGTCGACGCCGGCGCTGCCTACCTGGAGCGGCTGCTGGCCGATGGCGGCACGGTCTACGGCGTCACCACCGGCTATGGCGACTCCTGCACCGTCGCCGTCCCGCCGGATCTGGTCGCCGAACTGCCCCTCCACCTCACCCGCTACCACGGCTGCGGCCTGGGGGAATACCTGGCGCCGGAATCCACCCGGGCCGTCCTGGTGGCCCGCCTGGTTTCGCTGGCCCAGGGTTTCTCCGGTGTGCGACGCGTTCTGCTGGAGCAACTGGCCGCCCTGATCAATCACGACATCCTGCCCCGCATTCCCGCGGAAGGCTCGGTGGGCGCCAGCGGCGACCTGACCCCCCTGTCCTACGTCGCCGCCGCCCTGGTGGGCGAGAGGGAAGTGCTCCACAAGGGCAAGGTGCGCCCCGCCGAGGAAGTGCTCGGTGAAATCGGCCTCACGCCCCTGACCCTGGCCCCCAAGGAAGGCCTCGCCGTGATGAACGGCACCGCCGTCATGACCGGCCTCGCCTGCCTGGCCGTTTCCCGGGCCGAATACCTGACCCGCCTCTGTAGCCGGATCACCTCCCTGGCCTCCATCGCCATGCGGGGCAACCCGGGCCATTTCGATCCCCGCCTCTTCGCGGTGAAGCCCCATGCCGGCCAGATCGAGGCCGCCCGCTGGATTTGGGAAGACCTGGGCGCCTCCGAAACCGGCGAGAAGGTCCGCCTCCAGGACCGCTACTCCATCCGCTGCGCGCCCCACGTCATCGGGGTCGCCCGGGATGCCCTGTCCTGGATACGCCGGGACGTGGAAAACGAACTGAACAGCGCCAACGACAATCCCATCATCGACGGCCAGGAGGAATGGGTACTCCACGGCGGCCATTTCTACGGCGGCCACATCGCCTTCGCCATGGACG
>DASRUX010000326.1:0-2043 GCA_035655235.1 Rhodocyclaceae bacterium
TTACAAGTCAGACAATTGAGGATTTCGAGATTGGTCGAAAGATGTGGTCGGCATTGAGAATGGGGTAATCCCCCGAGCTCCGAGCCAACTCGTCGGGCAGCCTTCAAGGTACCCCGGAAGGCTGGTTATGCTTCGTGAAAGAGAAAGAAATGGCCCAGGATGATGTTGGGCACATTGTCTAGCGTGGTACGCCGGTGCTCGGGGTAGGACATGCTGCGAATTGGTGGAAAACTTGGCTGTCAAACCGCCTGACCAAAATGTCAAAAAATGACCCAAAACATATGGTTTGACCCTTATTAAATGACACAATGAACGTCGTTTGTAACTTTATACAAGACCGTAATGCCGTCACGAACCTCGTATTTTCGCCATTTATAGTCAGTCATACAGTGCTTAGTCAGCATCATTTATCGCCATACGAAATGTACACCGCCCCCCAGAAGCGTTTCCGGGCCCGGGACGAGACGGAGGTGATGGACACCATCCGCCGCTGCGGCGAGACCTTCAGCCGGGACGTGCGCCGGGTCTTCCTGGCGGACGGCGATGCGATGGTCCTGCCCACCCGCCGGCTGTTGTCCATCCTGGCCGCCATCCGGGAACACCTGCCGGCGGTGCACCGGGTTTCCGCCTACTGCCTGCCCCGCAACCTGCGCAAGAAATCGGCGGCGGAAGTTAAGGAACTGGCCGAGGCGGGACTGAAGCTCGTCTATGTGGGGGCAGAATCCGGCGACGACGAAGTGCTGGAGCGGGTGAGCAAGGGCGAAACCTTCGCCTCCACCCGGGATGCCCTGGAGAAGCTGGGGGAAGCCGGCATCGGCCGCTCGGTGATGATCCTCAACGGCCTGGGCGGCCCCGCCCTCTCCCGCCAGCATGCCGAGAATTCGGCCCGGCTCATGAACGCCACCCAGCCCGAGTACCTCTCCACCCTGGTGGTGAGTTTCCCCCTGGGCGAGGAGCGCTTCCGGGCCGGCTTCCCGGGCTGGGAGCCCCTTTCCCAGCGGGGCCTGTTCGAGGAGATGGAAACCTTCCTCTCCACCCTGGAACTTACACGCACCGTCTTCCGCAGCGACCACGCCTCCAACTGGCTGGTGCTGAAGGGCACCCTGGGGGCCGATAAGGACAGGCTGCTGGCCCAGGTGCGCCAGGCCATCGCCGCCCCGGCGGCCGCCCACCTGCGCCCAGCCTGGGCCCGGGGCCTGTGATGGGGCCGGCCGCAGCCCGCCGGCCGTTTCACATCCTGGTGGTATGCACCGGCAATTCGGCCCGCTCCATCCTGGCGGAGGGCGTCTTCAACCATCTGGGCGAGGGGCGCATCCGGGCCTTCTCGGCGGGCAGCCGTCCGGCCGGCTACGTCAATCCCACCGCCCTGGAAACCCTGGCCAGGCACGGCATCCGCCTGGCCCAGCAGCCGACCAGCAAGTCCTGGGACGAATTCGGCAAGCCCGGGGCGCCGCCCCTGGATTTCATCGTCACCGTTTGCGACAGCGCCGCCCGGGAGGCCTGCCCGGTCTGGCCGGGGCATCCGGCCACCGCCCACTGGGGCATCCCGGACCCCGCCCACGTCGAGCCCCTGGCCGCCCGCCGGGCCGCCTTCGAGGTGGCCTACGGCCAACTGGAGCGCCGCATCAAGGTCTTCCTGGCCCTGCCCCTGGAAACCATGGCCCCCAAGGAACTGAAGGCGGCCGCCCGGCGCATCCACGAAATGGTGGATAAGCCGCTCAGAAAGCCTGATCCCAGCGAATCGACAGGCGAATGGCCGAGTTGATCAGGCCGACCATGCTGTAGGTCTGGACGAAGTTGCCCCACAGCTCCCCGCTACGGGGGTCGATGTGCTCGGCCAAGAGGCCGTGGCGGTTGCGGCAGGCCAGCAGCTTCTCGAACAGGGCCCGGGCCTCGTCCCGCCGGTCCATGGCGGCCAGGGCGTTCACATACCAGAAGGTGCAGATGAGGAAGGCGTTTTCCGGCTCGCCGAAGTCGTCCTTGTCCACGTAGCGGAAAATGAAGTCCCCCACCTGGAGGTCCTGGGCGACGGCCTCCACGGTG
>DASRUX010000327.1:0-5252 GCA_035655235.1 Rhodocyclaceae bacterium
ATCCTGCGCCGCTACAACCCGGAATACGTCCTGGTGGTGGCCGGCGACCATATCTACAAGATGGACTACGGCCGCATGCTGGCGTTCCACGTCCAGCATAAGGCGGACATGACCGTGGGCTGTATCGACGTGCCCATCGAGGAAGCCCACGAATTCGGCGTCATGGGCATCGACGGGGACGGCCGGGTCGACGCCTTCGTGGAAAAATCCCCCACGCCGCCCGCCATGCCGGGCCACCCGGACCGGGCCCTGGCCTCCATGGGCATCTACGTCTTCAATGCCGAATTCCTCTACGAGCAGCTGGAGCGGGATGCCCAGACGCCCGGCTCCAGCCGCGACTTCGGCAAGGACATCATTCCCCACATGTTGGCCGCCGGCCAGCGCATCTACGCCCACCGCTTCGCCGACTCCTGCGTCGGCATGACGACCAACGACGTTCCCTACTGGCGGGACGTGGGCACCATCGACGCCTACTGGGAAGCCAACATGGAACTGACCAAGGTGACGCCGGAACTGAACCTCTACGACAAGAACTGGCCCATCTGGACCTACCAGGAGCAACTTCCCCCCGGCAAGTTCGTCTTCGACGACGAGGATCGGCGGGGCACGGCGGTGGATTCCCTGGTGTCCGGCGGCTGCATCATCTCCGGCGCCTCGGTGAAGCGCTCCCTCCTCTTTTCCAGCGTCCATGTCCATAGCTGGGCGACGGTGGAGGATTGCGTCATCCTGCCCCACGTAGACATCGGCCGGAGGGCCATGTTGAAGCGTTGCGTGGTGGACAAGCGCTGCCAGATTCCGGAAGGGCTGGTGGTCGGCCTCGACCCCGAGGAGGACAAGCGCCGCTTCCAGGTGAGCCCCAAGGGCATCACCCTGATCACCCCGGAAATGCTGGGCCAGGGCGCCAACCGCAGCAAGATCTGAGGGACAGACGAGCTTGGCCGACCTCGCCTTCCTCTGGCACATGCACCAGCCGGACTACCGGCATCCGGAGACGGGCGAGTTCGTCCTGCCCTGGGTCCTGCTCCACGCCCTCAAGGACTACGCCGACATGGCGGGGCACCTGGAGCGCCACCCGGAAATCCGCTGCACCGTCAATTTCGTGCCGGTGCTCCTGGACCAGATCGAGGATTACGCCGACCAGTTCGCCACCGGCCGCTGGCGGGATCCCCTGCTGCGCATCGTCGCCCACGAAGACCCGGACCGCCTGGACGAAGCCGACCGGCGCTACCTCCTGGACATGGCCTTCCGCTGCCATTTCCCCACCATGCTGGAGCCCTTCGCCCCCTACCGGCGGCTGCGGGACCTGGCCCATTTCATCCGGGACCAGGGGGGCGCCGGCACCGACTATCTTTCCGGCCACTATTTCGCCGACCTGGCGGTCTGGTACCTGCTGGCCTGGACCGGCGAAACCCTGCGCCGGGAAGGCACCACCATCCCGGCCCTGATGGCCAAGGGCGACCGCTTCACCCGGGCCGACCGGGAATGCCTCATCGCTGCCCTGGGCGGGGTCATGCGCCACCTCATCCCCCGCTACCGGGCCCTGGGGGAAAAGGGCCAGATCGAGCTGTCCTGCACCCCGGCCAGCCACCCCCTGGCGCCGCTCCTCATCGACTTCACCAGCGCCCGGGAAGCCTGGCCCGGCTGCGCCCTCCCCGGTGCCCCCGAATACCCCGACGGCGCCGCCCGGGTGGACATCCACCTGGAAGAAGCCAGCCGCAGCCACGAGGAACGCTTCGGCCGGGCGCCGGCGGGATTGTGGCCGGCGGAGGGCGCCCTGTCGGCCCCCTTCCTTCAGCAGATCAGCGACGCGGGCTTCGCCTGGACCGCCAGCAGCCTCGCCGTCCTCAAGCATTCCGCCGGCCCGGAGGCCAGCCCCTACCGCCCCTGGGGAGCGCCGGAAGGCAGCGCCGACAACCTCACCCTCTTCTTCCGGGACGAGCGCCTCTCCGACCTCATCGGCTTCGAATACGCCCGCTGGCACAACCGGGACGCCGCCCGCCACTTCGTCGCCCAGGTCGAGGCCGTGGCCAAGGCGGAGCCGGAAGGCGTCATCCCAGTTTTCCTGGACGGGGAAAACGCCTGGGAGTACTACCCCTACAACGCCTGGTATTTCTTCGAAGAGCTGTATTCGCTGCTGGCCAAGCATCCCCACATCCGCACCACCACCCTGGGGGCGGCGGCCCTGCACCATCGCAAGCGCCGCCAACCCCTGCCCGAATTCACCGCCGGCAGCTGGGTGTACGGCACCTTCTCCACCTGGATCGGCAGCCCGGACAAGAACCGGGCTTGGGACATGCTGTGCGAGGCCAAGCTCTGCGTGGACCGGGCTCTCGACAGCGATCTCCTGTCCCCCGCCGAGCAGGACGCCGTGCGGGCCCGCCTCATGTCCTGCGAAAGCTCGGACTGGTTCTGGTGGTTCGGGGACTACAACCCGGCGGAGTCGGTGGCCTGCTTCGATCGCCTGTTCCGGGACAACCTCAAGGCCCTCTATCGCCTCATCAAGCTCGTTCCGCCGGTCAATCTCGACCATCCCATCAGCCGGGGCGGCGGCCCGGCCGAGAGCGGCGGCACCATGCGCCGCGCCACCTGATACCGACAGAGAGCCATGACCCAGCCCATCACCCTCCTCCTCGGCGTCCACGCCCATCAGCCCGTCGGCAACTTCCCGGAAGTGATCGCCGATGCCCACGAGCGCTGCTACCGGCCCTTCCTGCGCACCCTGTTCGACTATCCGGACTTCCGCTTCGCCGCCCACTTTTCCGGCTGGCTCCTGGACTGGCTCCGGGATAATTTCCCCGAGGACATGGATCTGCTCGCCCAGATGGTCCGCCGGGGCCAGGTGGAGCTGTTCAGTTCCGGGGATACGGAACCGGTCTTGGCCGCCATCCCCCACCGGGACCGGGTCGGGCAGTTGCGCACCTTGAACGACAAGCTGGCCGCCTGGACCGGCCAGCAGCCCCAGGGCGCCTGGCTCACCGAGCGGGTCTGGGAATCCACCGTAGTCACCGCCCTGGCCGAGACCGGCATCCGCTACGTGACGGTGGACGACTACCACTTCTTCTGCACCGGCAAGCAGCCCGAGGACATGGACGGCTTCTTCAGCACGGAAGAGAGCGGGGTCCGCCTGGACCTCTTCCCCATCTCGGAAGAGCTGCGCTACCGCTTCCCCTTCTCCCCCGCCCACGAGGCCGTCGGCTACCTGGAGCACCTGGCGGACAGCGGCCGCAGCGCCGCCGTCTATTTCGACGACATCGAGAAATTCGGCATCTGGCCCGAGACCTACGACTGGGTCTATACCCGGGGCTGGCTCAAGGACTTCATCGAGGGCGTCCTGAAGAGCCCCAAGATCCGCACCGCCACCTACGCCGAATTCCACGCTGCCCATCCCACCCGGGGCGTGGTCTACCTGCCCACCACCTCCTACAGCGAGATGAACGAATGGACCCTGCCCATGCCGGCGGCCGGTACCTATTCGGCCCTCCTGGAGCAGGAGAAGCACGCCGGCCGCATCGCCCAGCACCGTCCCTTCCTGCGTGGAGGCATCTGGCGCAATTTCCTGTCCCGCTACCCGGAGGCCAACTGGGCCCACAAGCGCATGCAGGGCCTCTCCGACCGCCTGGCCGCCCAGCCCCGCCACAGTCCCGCCCTCACCGCCCGGCTCTACAAGGCCCAGGCCAACGACGCCTACTGGCACGGCCTGTTCGGCGGCCTCTACCTGCCCCACCTGCGGCGGGCGGTGTGGAACAACATCGCCGCCCTGGAGGCCGAGCTAGACCGCCGCCAGCCCCGCCCGGCAATCGAGCAGGGAGACTTCGACCTGGACGGCCGGGTCGAGACCGCCTGCCACGACGAAAAGCTCCAGGTGGTGCTACGGGACGACGGCCTGGCCGCCGTCCGGGAGCTGATCAGCTACCCGCTGGCCCACAATTTCGGCGACACCCTGTGCCGTTACCGGGAGCATTACCACGACAAGATTGCCCAGGGTGCCAGCCGGGAACACCAGGGCGACGGCATCGCCTCCGCCCACGACATCGTGCGCTTCAAGGACCCGGTGGCCCCGGAGGACATCGTCCCGGACACCCTGCCCCGCGCCCTGTGGCTGGACTTCCTGGACGAACAGCCCGTGGTGGATTATGTTCCGGGCGAGGAGCAGGCGCTCACTTACCATCGCTCCGGGATCGAGAAGCGCTATGAGCTGGCCGACGGGCGGCTCACCGTGACCTGGCGCTTCACCGCCCTGGCCGGCCGTCGTTTCGCCACCGTCCTCAACCTGGCCATGCCCAGCTGCGACGGCTTCCTGGGCCGCTACGTCCTGGCCGACGGCAGCATCCCCGGCGGATTCGGCCAGCCTTTGGAACAAAACGACGCCCGCAGCCTCAAGCTGGAGGACGGCGTTTTGGGCGGCGCCGTCGAAATCGCCCTCGGCGACCCGGCCCAGGTCCGGGGCCGCCCCCACCGCACGGTTTCCCAATCGGAAGCCGGATTCGAGAAAATAATGCAGGCGGTCGAGCTGACCTTCGCCTGGGACATTCCCGGCGACGACTTCGTCCTGGCCTGCCAATTCAACGTTCAGCCCCAGCCCTGACCATGACCGGAAAAATCTACCAACTCGAAGTCAATCCCCAGATTCCCCCGCGCCTGGAACGGCTGGAGGAACTGGCCAACAACCTCTGGTACAGCTGGGACCGTCCCACCCGGGCCGTTTTCTCCAGCCTTTCCCGGGCCCTGTGGGCGGCCGTGGGCCACAACCCCAAGGCCTTCCTGAAACGGATCGACCAGAAGCGACTGGAATCCGCCGCCGAGAATCCGGTCTTCCTCGGTTCGCTCAACCGGGTGCTGTCGGCCTACGACACCTACCACGAGCTGGAAGCCACCCAGCACAGCCGCCTCTTCCAGGAAGACGACCTGATCGCCTATTTCTGCGCCGAGTTCGGCTTCCACGAGAGCCTGCCCATCTACTCCGGCGGCCTCGGCATCCTGGCCGGCGACCACTGCAAGGCCGCCAGCGACCTGGGCCTGCCCTTCGTGGGCGTCGGCCTCCTCTACCGCCAGGGCTATTTCCACCAGTCCCTGGATGCCGACGGCGGCCAGCACGCCACCTACAGCGATTCCGATTTCGACGACCTGCCGGTGAATCCCGTCCTCGACGCCGAGGGCCGGCACATCCAGGTCGGCGTGGACATGCCCGGCCGGGTCGTCCAGGCCCGGGTATGGGACGCCACGGTGGGCCATGTCCGCCTCATCCTCCTGGA
>DASRUX010000328.1:0-2994 GCA_035655235.1 Rhodocyclaceae bacterium
TTGAAATACAGGGTCGAGCAAGGCCAATGCCCGGCTGATACCCCAGGCCGGGTTCACCGGGCGAGCCCGTCAATGCAAGCCTTGCCGGCCCATGTAAGGCTTTCAATGGCCCGGAAGACGGGCGGAAAGCGGGCGGATGGGTGATACTTACGCCCCCGCGACCATGCCCCTCCGACCCCAGAATGACCGCTTCCCAGCTTGCCGCCCCCGGCCGCGATTTCGAGACCATCTCCCTCATCGGCTTCGTCCACGGGGTGTCCCACTTCTTCCACCTTCTGCTGCCGCCCTTGTTCCCCTGGCTGATGGAGGAATTCGGCCTCAGCTTCACGGGCATCGGCGCCACCATGACCGTCTTCTTCGTGGTTTCCGGCGTCGGGCAGGCCTTGGCAGGCTTCCTGGTGGATCGCTTCGGCCCGGCCAAAGTGCTGGGCAGCGGTATCGCCTGCTTCATCCTGGCTTCCGTGCTCCTCTATTTCGCCGACGGCTACGGTGCCCTGATGGTGGTGGCCGGCCTGGCAGGCTTGGGCAACAGCGTCTTCCATCCGGCGGATTTCAGCGTCCTCAACCGCAACGTCTCCCAGCCCCGGCTGGGCCACGCCTTCTCCATCCATGGGCTGTCCGGCAACGTCGGCTGGGCCCTGGCGCCGGTATTTCTCACCGGCATCGCCACCGTCGCCGGCTGGCGCCTGGCCGCCCTCGGGGCCGGCGGGGTCGCCGTTCTGGCCCTGGCCTTCCTGGCCTGGCGCCATGGCGAATTGGCCGAGCCGGCGGCCCATGGCCCGGCCAAGGCGGAAGGGGGTAAGGCGCCGGCCCTGGGCTTCCTCTCCTCGCCGGCGGTGTGGCTGTGCTTCCTGTTCTTCTTCCTGATCACCTCGGCCTTCGGGGTGATCCAGAATTTCGCCAGCCCCATCCTCCAGGCTCTCTACGGCCTATCGGTTACGGTGGGCGCTACGGCGGTGTCCACCTACCTCCTGGGCGGGGCGGCGGGCATCTTGCTGGGGGGCTTCCTGGCCAAGCGCGGCGACCACGACAAGCTCATCGCCATGGCCCTGGGGGTGGCGGCCCTCCTGGCCATCCTGTTGGCCAGCCGCTGGGCGCCGGCCTGGGCCATCCTGCCCCTGATGGCCAGCATCGGCTTCTGCACCGGCATCGCCGGGCCGTCCCGGGACCTGCTGGTGCGCCGGGCGGCCACTTCCCGCTTCGGCCAGGCGGCCTACGGGCGGGTCTATGGCTTTGTGTATTCCGGGCTGGACGCCGGGCTGGCCGTGGCGCCCCTGGCCTTCGGCGGCTTCATGGACAGCCAGCGCTTCGGCGAGGTGCTGGTGGGCGTCGCCGTCCTCCAAACCCTCGCCATCTTCACTGCCCTGCGGGTCGGGAAGACGGTCTAGCTCTTCCCTCGGCCGCAGACCAGGCCGTGGAGGAGGGCGCCGGCCAGGATGGCGGCCAGCGCCACCAGCAGGTCGGCATTGCCCGTGCCGATGCCCGCCAGGGCGGGACCCGGGCAGACGCCGCACAGGCCCCAGCCGAACCCGAACAGGATGCCGCCGGCGACGGCGCTGCGATCCAGGGCGAAGGGGCGGCGCTGGAAGGCGCTGCCCAGCGCCGGCTTCTTCCACAGGCGGGGAACGAGCTGATAGGCCAGAAGATTGATGGCGACGGCCACGCCCAGCACGATCAGTAGGCCGAAATCCTCGAAGGTCAGGAAACTGATGATCGATTCCGGCCGGACCATGGTGGACCAGGCCAGCCCGAAGCCGAAGACGACGCCGCTGGCCAAGGTCGCCAAGCCTTCCAGGCGGCGGGAGGCGGGCGTGGTGCTCATAGCCCCAGCCCTTTCACCAGCCAGGCCGTGGCGATGCCCGTGGCCAGGAAGGTGATCACCATGGCCATCGATCCGACGGACAGGGACGCCATGCCGCAGATACCATGGCCTGAGGTGCAGCCGCCCCCCAGGCGGGCGCCGAAGCCGATGAAGAGGCCGCCCAGGGCAAGTTTCCAGGCCGGCAGATGGCTGGCTTCCAAGGGCAGGCCAAGGGCGACGTACAGCGCGCCGCCCAGTACCAGCCCGAGGGCATAGACCAAGCGCCATTGCCGGCTTTCCAGGAAGCTCTCCTGCCGGAAGAAGGGCATGCGGATCAGCCAGGACCAGGCGGCGCTGAAGAAGGTGCTCACCCCGCCTGGGCGGCCGGTGGTGACGTAGAGCAGGGCGACGCCCAGCCCGATCAGGGCCCCGCCGACGGCGTACTGGCTGACGCCGTTGGGAAACAGCGAAGCCGGGTTCAAGCGGTGCAGGCCTCGGCGACGGAGAATTCGATGGCAGCGCCCCCGGCGACGATCTCCTTCACCGCGCAGCCGGCGATGGTGGCGATGACGGCGGCCTTGTGTTCGGCGGGGAAGTCCTCCGGGAACTGCACTTCAGTCCGGAAGCGTGCCAGGGTGAGGGGGCCGCCGGGGCCGGCGAAGGGCTTGCACTCGATGCGGATGCCGTCGGGGGAGACGCCCTGGGCCTTGCAGGCCTTCTTGGCATAGACGGCGGCGCAGCCCGCCAGGGTGGCGTAGAAGGCTTCCAGGGGATTCATGAAGGAGCCGTCCACGGCGTACTGGACCTGGTGCTTGCTGCCGGCGACGGTGATGACGGGGGAGGAGGAAACATTGACGGAGAACATGGGAAACCTCGTCGAAGGAAGCTTACAGGGGACGCTTGACGGTCAGGGCGCCGCGGATCTGGCCCTTGCCGTAGCCGGTGGCCTGGTCATGGGGGTAGGTTTCGGCCAGCTTGGCCTTGAGGGCGGGGTCCATGCCTTCCGCCGGGCCGTGGCACTTGAGGCAGACTTCCCCGGCAGGCAGGGCCTTCATGTAGCGCAGCTGCCGCTTGCCGTCGACGGTGACGATTTCGCTCACTTCCAGGGTTTCCGGCTTCTCGCCATTGGCGGCGCGGATATTGAAATCGGCCAGTTGGCGGGCTTCCCACAGGTCCGGGGTGCCGCGCTGGGC
>DASRUX010000329.1:0-8972 GCA_035655235.1 Rhodocyclaceae bacterium
GAAATCCTGTCCGGCGTATTCGAAGGCCAGACCACCGGCACGCCCATCGCACTGCTGATACGCAATGAAGACCAGCGCAGCAAGGACTACGGCAACATCGCCGCAACCTTCCGTCCCGGCCATGCCGACTACACCTATACCCAGAAGTACGGATTCCGGGATTACCGGGGGGGAGGCCGTTCCTCCGCCCGGGAAACAGCGGTGCGGGTGGCGGCCGGCGCCATTGCCCGCAAGTGGTTGAAGAAGCGCTACGGCGTGACGGTGCGCGGCTGGATGAGCGCCCTAGGTCCCATCGAGATTCCCTTCGTTTGCGCCGACGACATCGACGGCAATGCCTTCTTCGCCCCCAACGCCGGCATCGTGCCGCAGTTGGAGTCCTACATGGACGACCTGCGCAAGTCCCTGGATTCGGTGGGCGCTCGCATCACCGTGACCGCCGACGGCGTGCCGCCGGGCTGGGGCGAGCCCGTATTCGACCGGCTGGATGCCGAAATTGCCTATGCCATGATGGGCATCAACGCCGTCAAGGGCGTGGAAATCGGCGCCGGCTTTGATTCCGTAGCCCAGAAGGGCAGCGAGCACGGCGACGAGATGACGCCCCTGGGCTTCGCCAGCAACCACGCCGGCGGCATCCTGGGCGGCATCTCCACCGGCCAGCAGATCGTGGTCAATATGGCCATCAAGCCTACGTCTTCCATCGCCCAACCTCGCCGGTCCATCGATACCCAGGGCAATCCCATCGAGGTGGCGACCCAAGGGCGCCATGACCCCTGCGTCGGCATCCGGGCCACCCCCATCGCCGAGGCCATGCTCGCCCTGGTGCTCATGGACCACGCCCTCCGGCACCGCGCCCAGTGCGGCGATGTGGTCTGTTCGACGCCGCGGATTCCGGGCAGAATGGCGTAAATCCATTTGTGCTAGACAGGGGGCGACATGCAAATCGAACACCACGATCTTCACCATGAATTCCCGGATATGCAGGACGCCATCGGCACATTGCGCCAGTCCAATGCCCGGTTTTCCCGGCTTTTCGACAGCTACAACCGCCTGACCGGCAAGGTGGAAGACCTGGAAGAGCACGACATGCCGGTGGCCGACTTCACCATGGAAGATATGAAGAAGCAGCGCCTGAAGTTGAAGGACGAGCTCTACCACCTGCTTCTCGCCTTCCGGTCTGGGCAACAGCACAGGGCCTGACGACACCTTCGGGGCCGATGGCCCCGTCGCCCGGGCGGGCATCCGGTAAAATCGCCGGATGCACCCTTTGCCCCATTGGCGCCTTTCGGGCTACTACTTTTTCTACTTCGCCTTTGTCGGCGCCTTTTCGCCCTATTTCGGGCTCTATCTCCAATCCCTGAATTTTTCCGCCTGGGACATCGGTTTGCTGATGTCCCAGATGCAGCTCATGCGCCTCATCGGGCCCAACGTCTGGGGCTGGCTGGCGGACCGGGGCGCCCGGCGCATGCCCATCGTCCGCCTGGCGGGCGTCGTCAGCCTCCTGGGCTTTTCGGCCTTCTTCTGGCTGGACAAGCTGGCCGGGATGATGGTGGCCATGGCTTTCCTCGCCTTCTTCTGGAGCGCCGCCCTTCCCCTCATGGAGGCGCTCACCTTCGACCATCTGCGCGACCGGCAGGGGCGGTACAGCCGGGTTCGCCTGTGGGGGTCGGTGGGCTTCATCGTGGCAGTCATGGGGACGGGCCGGGTGCTCGATTGGGCGCCCTTGTCCAGTGTCCTGTGGGTGTGCTGGGGCATCTTGGTGGGAATTGTCGCGGTTGCCCTGTCCGTCCCGGATGTGTCGGCCAGGAAACATCCGGAGAATTCGCCGGGGCTGGGCGACGCTCTCCGCCAACCCCGGGTGCGGGCGCTGCTCGGCGCCTGCTTCGCCATGTCTGCCGCCCACGGCGCCCTCTACGTCTTCTATTCCATCCATCTGGCCGATCACGCCTACAGCAAGACGGATGTGGGGCTGCTCTGGTCCCTGGGCGTGGTGGCCGAGATATTCGTGTTCATCTTCATGGCCCGGCTGTCCCGGCGCTATTCCCTGCGGACCATCCTCCTGGCCTCCTTCGGGGCTGCAGTGATCCGTTTTCTGCTCATCGGCTGGGGGGTGGAATCCCTTTTGCTCACGGTCCTTGCCCAGCTCATGCATGGCCTGACTTTCGGTGCCTATCACGCCTCAGCCATTGCCGCCGTCAATCAATGGTTTCCGGGGCGGGCGCAGGCCCGGGGCCAGGCCATCTATTCCAGCCTCAGTTTCGGGGCGGGGGGCTTGCTGGGCGGGCTGGTGAGCGGCTGGACGTGGGATCGCATCGGTGCGGCCTGGACCTATACCCTCAGTTCCGCCTTCGCCGTGGTTGGGTTGCTGTTGATCCTCTTCTGGGTGTGCGACGACGAGAGCCGGCCAACCCGCTGAAGGGGCAAGGGGTGAAAAATGGACTCCTCCCTGCAAAAATTTCACCGGCTGGGGCGCTGGGGCTTCGGTTTGCTGCTGCTTGTCTGCCTGGGCGGTTGCGCCACCAAGCAGTCCACCCAGCCGGGCGTGGTGGGGGTTGAGCGCAAGCAGACCCTGTGGGTGTCGGCCAGCGAGATCAATCAAGCCTCGGTTCAGGCCTATCAGGATGTGCTCCATAAATCCGAGCAGCAGCACGCCCTGGACCGCAATCCCCAGGAGGTGGCCCGGGTCAGGGCGATCGCCCAGCGCCTGATTCCGGCGACGGCGGCATTCCGGTCCGACGCCCCGGGCTGGAAATGGGAAACCCATGTGATCGACTCCCCTGAGGTGAACGCCTGGTGCATGCCGGGGGGCAAGATCGCCGTTTATTCCGGCCTGATCGAGAAGCTCAATCTCACCGACGACGAACTGGCGGCGGTGATGGGCCACGAAATCGCCCACGCCCTGCGGGAGCATGGCAGGGAGCGGGCTTCCCAGGCCATGGCCACCGGCCTGGGGCTATCGGTGCTGAGCGCCGCCGTCGGCGCAAGCCAGAGCCAGACGGATCTGGCCAAGCTGGTCACCGACCTCACCATCAGCCTGCCCAATAGCCGCGGTTTCGAGACGGAGGCCGACCGCATTGGCGTGGAATTGGCCGCCCGGGCTGGCTACGACCCGAGGGCGGCCCTCACCTTGTGGCAGAAGATGTCCAAGGCGGAGTCCGGCGGGGCGCCGCCCCAGTGGCTGTCCACTCATCCGTCCCACGAGCATCGGCAAAAGGACCTGGCGGATTACTCCCAGCGGGTTCTCCCCCTGTATCTGGCCGCGCAAAAGCACTAAAAATGGTCTCCATGTGCCATAATTCAAAGCTTTACGGCCTTTTGTTGGGACCATGCCGAAGACCCTTTACGACAAGCTTTGGGAGAGCCACGTTGTCCATCAGGAGGACGACGGTACCGCGCTCATCTATATTGACCGTCACCTCATCCATGAAGTGACCAGCCCCCAGGCCTTCGAAGGCCTGAAACTGGCCGGCCGCAAGCCGTGGCGCATTTCCTCCATCGTCGCCACCGCCGACCACAATACCCCCACCGATCACTGGGAAGAGGGGATCAAGGATCCCGTTTCCCGCCTGCAGGTGGAAACCCTGGACAGCAACATCCGTGAAGTCGGCGCGCTGGCCTACTTCCCGTTCAAGGACGCCCGCCAGGGCATCGTCCATGTGGTCGGCCCCGAGAACGGCGCGACCCTACCGGGCATGACTGTCGTCTGTGGCGATTCCCACACCTCCACCCATGGCGCCTTCGGTTGCCTGGCCCACGGTATCGGCACCTCCGAGGTCGAGCATGTGCTGGCCACCCAAACCCTGGTCCAGAAGAAATCCAAGACCATGCTGGTCAGCGTCGAGGGCCGCCTGGGCAAGGGCGTCACCGCCAAGGACATCGCCCTGGCCGTGATCGGCACTATCGGCACTGCCGGCGGTACTGGCTACGCCATCGAATTCGGCGGCAGCGCCATCCGCGGCCTCACCATGGAAGGCCGCATGACCCTGTGCAACATGGCCATCGAGGCCGGTGCCCGTATGGGCTTCGTGGCGGTGGACGACAACACCATCAATTACCTCAAGGGCCGTCCCTTCTCCCCCCGCGGCGACGCCTGGGAAAAGGCCGTGGCCTACTGGCGCACCCTCAAGTCCGACGAGGGCGCCCAGTTCGACCGCGTGATCGTCCTGAAGGCCGAGGACATCCAGCCCCAGGTCACCTGGGGAACCTCCCCCGAAATGGTGGTGCCCGTCGGTGCCGTCGTTCCCGATCCCGCCAAGCAGGCCGACGCGGTCAAGCGGGAAGGCATGGAGCGGGCGCTCCAGTACATGGGCCTCAACCCCAATACCCCGATCAAGGACATCAAGGTCGACAAGGTCTTCATTGGCTCCTGCACCAATTCCCGTATCGAGGACTTGCGGGAGGCCGCTTCGGTGCTCAAGGGACGCCACGTCGCCGCCAACGTCAAGCTGGCCCTGGCGGTCCCGGGTTCCGGCCTGGTCAAGCGTCAGGCCGAGGAAGAGGGGCTGGATAAGATTTTCGTCGCCGCCGGTTTCGAATGGCGCGAACCGGGCTGTTCCATGTGCCTGGCAATGAACGCCGACCGTCTGGAGCCGGGGGAGCGCTGCGCCTCCACCTCCAACCGCAATTTCGAGGGGCGTCAGGGCCCCGGCGGGCGGACCCATCTTGTCAGTCCGGCGATGGCGGCTGCGGCGGCCATCGCCGGCCATTTCGCCGATGTTCGTGAAGTGCTCTAAGCCAGGAGAGAATCCATGAAAAAGATCGTTTCCGTTTTCTTTGCCATCGCTGCCATCGTCTCCCTGTCCGCCTGCAACACCGTGCAGGGGATCGGCAAGGATATCGAAAAGGGGGGCGAGGCCCTCCAGCGCGCTTCCAACAAGTAAGGGCAGGCATGGATAAGTTTGTACGTTTGGAAGGGCTGGTGGCCCCCCTCGACCGAAACAACGTCGATACGGACGCTATCATCCCGAAGCAATTCCTGAAGTCCATCAAGCGTTCCGGCTTCGGCCCCAACGCATTTGACGAGTGGCGCTACATGGACGTGGGCGAGCCGGGGCAGGACTGCTCCCAGCGGCCCAAGAACCCCAATTTCGTCCTCAATCAGCCCCGCTACCAGGGCGCCCAGGTTCTCATCACCCGCCAGAACTTCGGCTGCGGCTCTTCCCGGGAGCATGCGCCGTGGGCCCTGCTGGATTTCGGCTTCAAGGCGATCATTGCCGAGTCCTTCGCCGACATCTTCTTCAACAACTGCTTCAAGAACGGCATCCTGCCCATCGTCCTGCCGGCCGCCGAGGTGGAAGCCCTGTTCCAGCAGGTGGAAGCGACCCCGGGCTACAAGCTGGTGGTCGATCTGCCGGCCCAGGCAGTGATTCGCCCGGATGGCTACGGCATTCCCTTCCAGATTGACGCCTTCCGCAAGGAATGCCTCATCAACGGCTGGGACGACATCGGCCTGACCCTGCGCCACGCCGAGAAGATCAAGGAATTCGAAGAAAAGCGCCGCATCGAGCAGCCCTGGCTGTTCGCGTAACAAGGAAAAGAAGATGAAGATTTGCGTTCTGCCGGGCGACGGCATCGGCCCTGAAATCACTGCGGAAGCCGTTCGCGTCCTCAAGGCCCTCGGCCTCAAGATGGAGCTGGAAGAAGCCCTCCTGGGCGGCTGCGCCGTGGATGCCGCCGGCAACCCCTATCCGGAAGCCACGCAAAAACTGGCCCGGGAAGCCGATGCGGTGCTGCTGGGCGCCGTCGGCGGCCCCCAGTGGGACAGCCTGCCCCGGGAAAAGCGTCCTGAGCGCGGCCTTCTGGGTATCCGGAAGGACCTGAACCTGTTCGCCAACCTGCGTCCCGCCATCCTTTATCCGGAACTGGCCAACGCCTCGACCCTGAAGCCGGAAGTGGTGGCCGGGCTCGATATCCTGATCGTGCGCGAACTGACCGGCGACATCTACTTCGGCCAGCCCCGGGGTATTGAGGACCGCAACGGCGAGCGCTTCGGCTTCAACACCATGCACTACACCGAAAGCGAAATCCGCCGCATCGGCCGAGTGGCTTTCGAGGCCGCCATGAAGCGCAACAAGAAGGTGTGCTCGGTGGACAAGATGAACGTCCTGGAATGCACCCAGCTGTGGCGCGACGTGATGACCGAGCTGGCCCCGGAATACCCGGAAGTGGAGCTCACCCACATGCTGGTGGACAACGCCGCCATGCAGCTGGTGAAGGCGCCCAAGCAGTTCGACGTGATGGTCACCGGCAATATGTTCGGCGACATCCTGTCCGACGAAGCCTCCATGCTCACCGGCTCCATCGGCATGCTGCCGTCCGCATCCCTGGACGACAAGCAGAAGGGCCTCTACGAGCCTTCCCACGGTTCTGCCCCGGACATCGCCGGCAAGGGCGTCGCCAACCCGCTCGCCACCATCCTGTCGGCGGCGATGATGCTCCGCTACACATTCGGCCTGGAGGAGCAGGCGGTGCGCATTGAAAACGCCGTCAAGAAAGTGCTTGCGCAAGGCTATCGGACCGGCGACATTTACGAGCCGGGCACCAACAAGGTGGGCACCAAGCAAATGGGCGATGCCGTCCTGGCTGCGCTGTAAGAGACAAGGTTTGAACGGAGAGTAATGGAATGAAGAAGGTTGGTCTGGTTGGTTGGCGTGGCATGGTCGGTTCCGTCCTCATGCAGCGCATGGTGGAAGAGGGCGACTTCGCCCATATCGAACCGGTGTATTTCTCTACCTCCGCAGCCGGCGGCAAGGCCCCGGCCTTCGGTGGCAAGGAAGGCGGCACCCTGAAGGATGCTTCCTCCATCGCCGACCTGAAGCAGATGGACATCATCATCACCTGCCAGGGTGGCGATTACACCAAGGAAATCTTCCCCCAGCTGCGCTCCGCCGGCTGGAACGGCCACTGGATCGACGCCGCTTCTTCCCTGCGTATGGCGGACGACGCCGTGATCGTTCTCGACCCGGTCAATATGCACGTCATCAAGGATGCCCTCGCCAAGGGCGGCAAGAACTGGATCGGCGGCAACTGCACCGTCTCCCTGATGCTCATGGGCATCGGCGGCCTCTTCCAGCACGACTTGGTGGAATGGGTTTCCTCCATGACCTATCAGGCTGCCTCCGGCGCCGGCGCCCAGAACATGCGCGAGCTGATCTCCCAGATGGGTGCTATCCACGCTTCCGTCGCCGACCTGCTGGCCGATCCGGCTTCCGCCATCCTGGATATCGACCGCAAGGTGGCCGAGACCATCCGCTCCGATGCCCTCCCCAAGAAGAACTTCCGCAACACCCCGCTGGCCGGCAGCCTGATCCCCTGGATCGACGTGCCGGTGGAAAACGGCCAGTCGAAGGAAGAGTGGAAGGGCGGCGCCGAGTGCAACAAGATTCTCGGCAAGCCGGCTTTCCGCAGCGCCGGTTCCATCCCCATCGATGGCCTGTGCGTGCGCATCGGCGCCATGCGCTGCCACTCCCAGGGCCTGACCATCAAGCTCAAGAAGGATGTTCCCCTGGACGAGATCAGCGACATCATCGCCAAGAACAACCAGTGGGCCAAGGTCGTCCCCAACGAGCGGGAAATCTCCGAGCGGGAACTGACCCCGGCCGCCGTCACCGGCACCCTGACCGTCCCCGTCGGCCGCCTGCACAAGCTGGCCATGGGCAACGACTACCTGGGGGCCTTCACTTGCGGTGACCAACTCCTGTGGGGTGCGGCCGAGCCGCTGCGCCGGATGCTCCGGATTCTTGTCGAAGCCTGATGAGGGGCGCATGAAATCCAAGAAACCGGGGTCATAAGCCCCGGTTTTTTGTTGGGAAATTGCCAAAGCCGGCTAAATTCATAATGGGGTTTAGCTTGCATAGCTAAGTACAGGTCATGCAATCCAGAACCGCAACCGCCGCCTCCAGCCGGCCGGGTGCTAAGTGTGCATAACGCTCTGTCTGCCTGATGGAGCTATGGCCGAGTAGGTCCCTCACCTCCGGCAGCGGTACCCCAGAACTGACCAGCCAGCTTGCAAATGTGTGGCGTAGGTCGTGAATCCGAAAGTCTTCTATCCCCGCCCTTTGTGTCGCGTTCTTGAACGCGGTGTTGATCTGAACGACCGGCTTGCCGTTACGTTGCAGGAATAGGCGTGTGTGTGTCAGGCCCTGCGATTCGTTCCAGGCCATACGGTTTTGTATTGCTTCCCTAGCAATTCGGTTGATCGGGATGATACGGCGCCTGCCGCTTTTGGTCTGATCGCCGGAGAGGTGTATCCGGTTGCCGGGTAGGTCTATCCGAGCGTGTTCGAGGTTAAGGATTTCATTGCGGCGCATACCCGTATGGAGAGCAAGCCGGATGAAGTCTTCGAGGTGCGGCGCGTCTCCCGAACGAGCGGCCTGGAGAAGGGAACGGGCCTCCTGTTCAGTGATCCAGCGTAGCCGTCCTTCGCTTTGTTTGAGAAGTAGCCCCCGGGCCGGGTTGATGATGTTCCAGTCCCAGCGCTTAACCGCGTAGTTGATGGCGGCGGAGAGGACGGATATTTCCCGGTTTATCGTGCCGTTGGACTTGCCTGCTAGGCGTCGCTCTTCGATGTAGAGGGAAAGGTCGCGTTTGCGAATGCTGGACACGACCACATCCGGGAAGCGCTTAGACCAGTGATCGCATATCCACCGGACCCGGTGAAGCCCCCGAAGATCACGCCCCGCCGTAGCGATGTAGGCGGTAAAGAATTCCGATACGGTGCAAGTTGGATCGGGTAAAACAATTCGCATGCCAATATTCTATCAAAAACAACAGCTTATAGCCCGTAGTTAATGACATATGTATGAATGGCTTTGACCCGGAAAGGCAGCGGAGTACAAGCGTTAAATGACAAAAATGTCGTGTTCGGTACGTGTAACTGACCCGTACCGATTCGGGAGCTGTGCCGCCGATCAATCGAGAGAAAGGCACGAAGAACCCTAGGCTGAATCGCAAGCCATCGCGGGCCATGTCTGCGC
>DASRUX010000330.1:0-2070 GCA_035655235.1 Rhodocyclaceae bacterium
CTGCCGGTCCCGGCCTGGGTGGGGCATTCGGCCGAGCACCTCAACCGCTCGGCCCGCTATTTCCCGGCAGTGGGCCTGCTGGTGGGGGGCATCGGGGCGCTGGTCTATCTGGCCGCCGCCCTGGCCTATCCCCTGGTCCAGGCGGCGGTCAATTTCCTCAACGAAATGGCGAGCTTCGAATCCGCCGGGGTTTCCGACCGCGTGTCCGGCGACGAGCCGGACAGTCGTTCAACTCAGGACGCCCCGGCGTCCGCTCTGACTGGCGGCGATGTCCCGGCCGCCGGGCCGGGACATCACAAGTGCTGATCAAGCGCGAGGCCGAATACTTCTTCGGCGCCGTCCGCTTCTTCACCCGCCTGCCGGTCCCGGCCTGGGTGGGGCATTCGGCCGAGCACCTCAACCGCTCGGCCCGCTATTTCCCGGCAGTGGGCCTGCTGGTGGGGGGCATCGGGGCGCTGGTCTATCTGGCCGCCGCCCTGGCCTGGCCCAAGGCCGTCGCCGTGCTGCTGGCCATGGCCGCCACCATCCACGTCACCGGCGCCTTCCATGAGGATGGCCTGTCGGACACGGTGGACGGCCTGGGGGGCGGCTGGGAGAAGATCCGCATCCTGGAAATCATGAAGGACTCCCGGGTGGGGAGCGACGGCGTGGTGGCCATCGTCCTGGCGCTGCTGGGCAAATTCACCCTGCTTACGGAAATGGCCGATGCCTGGGTGCCCGCCGCCCTGGTGGCGGGCCATGCGGTTTCCCGTTTCGCTTCCACCACCCTGTTGTCCACCATGGAATACGTGCGGGAGGACGCCCTCTCCAAGGCCAAGCCACTGGCCACCCGGCTGACGCCAGGGGAGATGGCCACGGCCGCACTGTGCACCCTGGCCGGGCTGGCCCTCCTGCCGCCCGTCCAAGCTCTGGCGGGCTGCGTGCTGGCAGCCCTCGCCACCCTGTGGATGGCCCGGTACTTCCGGCGCTGGCTGGGGGGCTACACCGGCGACTGCCTGGGCGCTACCCAGCAGGTGGCGGAAATTGCCTTCTACCTGGGCGTAATCGCCAAGCTGCCCCTGTGATCCTCCACCTCGTCCGCCACCCGAAGCCGGTGGTTCCGGCCAACACCTGCTACGGCCGCCTGGACGTGCCGGTGGAGGGCGTCGAAGCCGCAGCGGAGCGCCTGCGCGCCCTGCTGCCGGCGGACCTGCCGGTATGGACCAGTCCCCTGGCCCGCTGCCGGTCGTTGGCGGAATGCCTCCACCCGGCGCCAGTGGTCGATGAGCGCCTGGCGGAGATGCATTTCGGCGACTGGGAAGGCCGCGCCTGGGATGACATCGGCCCCCTGGCGCTGGATGCCTGGGCGGCGGATGTGGGTGGTTTCGTGCCGCCGGGGGGCGAATCCGCCTTGGCGCTCCAGGCCCGGGCCCTGGCATTCGTCGCCGAGCTGGCCGTCGAGGAGGCCGTCCTGGTCACCCACGCCGGGGTGATGCGCATGTTGTTGGCCCACTGGCAGGGCCTGGAAGCGGCGGACTGGACCCGCCTCAATTTCGGCTACGGGACAGTCACTTCGGTGGAATTGACCCTTTTTGGTGGGACGTTATTGCATTTCAACCGGTAAAATGCCCGGTTATGGATAACTTCAAGCCGGTCGCCGACGCCATTCCCCTCGAGCAGGTGAAGCGGGTGCTCGTCATCAAGCTGCGCCACCACGGCGATGTGCTGCTGTCATCGCCGGTCTTTTCCGTTCTCAAGAAATACGCCCCCCAGGCCCGCATCGACGCCCTGGTCTATTCCGACACGGCGCCCATGCTGACCCTGCATCCGGATATTTCCGAAGTGCACGGGGTGGACCGGAACTGGAAGAAGCTGGGCTTCTGGGGCCAGTTGCGGGCCGAGTGGCATCTCCTGTCCGTCCTGCGGGACGCCCGCTACGACCTCATCATCCACCTCACCGAGCACTGGCGCGGCGCCTGGCTGGCCCGGCTGCTGGGAGCCCAGTGGTCGGTGGGGCCGCACCGTTCCGGCAGCGAGCGCTGGAAGAACAGCTTCACCCATATCTACGGCCATCCCCGCAACGCCCTCCGC